>JBAVIQ010000188.1:0-5025 GCA_049687035.1 Steroidobacteraceae bacterium | reverse complement strand
CTTTTGTGCTTTCACTGCCGGCTACCTCGTCGTCACGGCGATCGCTGCAACGTGAGCGCGACAGGTTCATCGACCACGTCTTCGCGAAGTACCGGGCAATCGGCACCGGAATCCGCGGAGTAGAATGGGGCGTGGAGCGGTCTTCCCCCGTGCGACGCTATCTGCCGGCGCTGGTTCCTCTGGTCATGTTCGGACTGGCCATCGTCGCACTGCACCGGCTGGGCGGTGAATTCCAGCTGCGTGGAGTCCTGGCGGAGTTTTCCGCCATCGAGCCCTGGCGTCTGCTGGCCGCAATCGCACTCGCAGGCGGCAGCTATACGGCACTGGTCGGTTACGAACTGCTCGCGCTCTCATACGTCTCCCGCGAATTGCCGCTGCGCACCGTGGCGCTCTCGTCCTTCATTGCCAACGCGGTCGGCCACAACGTCGGCGTCGCGACGCTCTCCGGCGGCGCGATCCGCTACCGGATGTATTCGTCCCTGGGCCTGGGTGCAGCGGAGATCGCACGCGTCGTCGCATTCTGCACGGCTACGTTTGCACTCGGTGCCTGCACCCTGGCGGGCCTGTCGCTGATCGTGGACGCAGGCGAGGCGTCGTCCCTGCTGCATGCCACGGAAGTCGTCTCACGCCTGCTGGGTATCGTCGCGCTGGTGGCGGTCGGCGGTTACCTGGCAGCGTGCTTACTGCGACGCACACCGTTCGAGTGGCGCGGTTACGCCATCAGGCTGCCGTCGGCAGGCATCGCCACGGGCCAGGTCGGTCTCGCCGTCGTGGACCTGGTCCTCGCTTGCGGCACCCTGTACGTACTGCTGCCGGCGTCAGCCAACGTTTCCTTCGTGGCATTCCTCGGCCTGTACATGGTCGCTCTCGCAGTGAGCGTGCTGAGCCTGGTGCCGGGAGGACTCGGCGTCTTCGAGTCGATCCTGGTTCTGCTGTTGCCCGGCGTCGCCCCAACCCAGATGCTGGGTGCCCTGCTCGCGTACCGGCTCGTCTACTACGCGCTGCCGTTTGTCGTCGCAGTTGCACTGATGTCGCTGCGCGAGGTGCAACGGCAACGTCACCGTCTGTCGAGCGCCTGGACCTGGACTCAGCACTCGCTCGACTTCGTCGTGCCGCAGGCGATCGCCCTGCTGGTGTTCGGCGCCGGATTCGTGCTGCTGCTTTCAGGTGCGACGCCAGCAGCGGCCACGAGGCTGGCGATACTCGATCGGTTCATTCCGTTGGCGGTGCTGGAAGCATCGCACCTCGCGGGCTCCGCGTTGGGTGTGCTGTTGTTGATCCTCGCGCACGGACTCGCGCGGCGACTCGATGGCGCGTGGCAAGTGACCATGGCGCTGCTTGGCGCGGGTGCCCTCATGTCGCTGTTGAAGGGACTGGACTACGAAGAAGCGCTGCTGCTCGGTCTGGTCGCACTTGCCCTGTATTTGACGCGGGCGCAGTTCTACCGTACGTCCTCGCTCGTCGTGGAATCCCTGTCGCCGGCATGGCTCGCGAGTGCAGCCATCGCTGTCGGCGCGTCGATCTGGATTGGCTTGCTCGCCTATCGTCATGTGCCCTACGCGAGCGAATTGTGGTGGCAGTTCGCTCTCGACGGTCACGCACCCCGCATGCTGCGCGCGAGCATGCTTGCCGTGCTGCTGTTCGGGAGCTTCGCGGCGTTGCGCCTCCTGGCGCCTGCCCGTCCCGCACCGACTCTGCCGACCGAGGCGGACCTCGAGCGCGCAGCGCCGATCATCCACGGCTCGACGGATACGTCGGCCAACCTGGCACTGCTCGGCGACAAGTCGCTGCTTTTCAGCGCCAGCGGCAAGTCGTTCGTGATGTACGGCATCGCCCGCCGCAGCTGGGTCGCCATGGGCGACCCTGTTGGCCCCGCAGCAGAGCAAGCTGAGATGGTCTGGCATTTCCGCGATCTTGCCGATCGCGCCGGCGCTTTCAGCGTGTTCTACGAGGTCGCCGGGGAAAACCTGCCGCTCTACGTCGATGCAGGGCTCGCGCTGAGCAAGCTCGGCGAGGAGGCCCGCGTCAGGCTCGACGGTTTCTCGCTCGACGGCAGCGCACGGGCCGCGCTGCGGCAGTCGAACCGCAAGGCACGGCGCGAAGGACTCACTTTCCGGATCGTCCAGCCGGGCGACACTGCCGACCTGATGCCGCGCCTGCGTCAGATCTCCGACGAGTGGAAGCAGAACAAGTCGGTAGCGGAAAAAGGATTCTCACTAGGCCGGTTCTCGGAGCCCTACCTCCGCCGATTCCCGCTGGCCCTGGTCGAACACGCTGGCCAGCCGGTCGCCTTCGCGAATCTCTGGAGCAGCGATTCACGTGCGGAGCTGTCGGTCGACCTGATGCGACACACGGACGCAGCACCGAAGGGCGTGATGGATTTTCTCTTTACCGAATTGATGCTGTGGGGGCGCAACGAGGGCTACCACTGGTTCAATCTCGGCATGGCGCCGCTGGCGGGCCTGGAGGCCCATCGGCTGGCGCCCGCGTGGCACAAGGTCGGCCGCCTGATCTATCGCTACGGCGAAAACTTCTACAACTTCGAAGGACTGCGCCAGTACAAGGAAAAATTCCAGCCTGAATGGCGACCGCGCTACCTCGCCGCGCCCGGCGGTCTGGCGCAGACACGAGTGCTGCTGGACGTGACGACGCTGATCTCAGGCAAGCTGCTGGACACGGTGCGCGGGGGCTCGCACGCTGGAATTCCGGTGGCACAGTAGGGACCGGGGTGCGGTTGCCAAGACTTCACTGCTGGTCTGCGGCCCTGCTCGCCGTCGCGTGGTGCTGCGCTGCTTGCATGGCCTGCGCACAGGCGGCCTCGCCCATGCGATCGACGGTGCCCACGACGTCGCCTGTCGCAACGGCCAGCATCGCCGATCTGCCCCTGCTCGAACTGCCGGCCGAGTCAAGAGCCGGCGATACCTTCGCGATCCTGCTCTCAGGCGACGGCGGCTGGTCGGCCCTCGACAAGGCGGTGGCAAGCGAACTCAACATTCACGGCGTTGCCGTGGTGGGCTGGGATTCGCTGCACTACTTCTGGAACCCACGCACGCCTGCAGACGCCGCGCGCGATCTCGACCGGGTCATGCGCCACTTCACGCAAGCGTGGCGTAAGTCTCATGTGCTGCTGATCGGGTACTCACAGGGTGCCGATACCCTGCCGTTCATGGCCAACCGGCTTGCAGCAGACACCGCGCCACTGGTCAAGGCGACGGTCCTGATCGCGCTGGGTTCCGAGGCATTTTTCGAGTTTCACGTGAGCCACTGGATCAGTACGCCGAAGGGCGGACTGCCGACCCGGCCGGAAGTCGCGACCGGACGGCTTGGCTCCGTATTCTGCATCTACGGCAAAGGCGACGAAGATGCCGCATGCAGGGGACTGCGTGGTCCCGAGGTGCACGAAGTCGCGCTGGCAGGCGGCCATCATTTCGACGGAGATTACACGACCCTGGCGGCTGCCATCGTCAGTGCCCTGGGTCTTTGAGCACAGCGCCGGCCGATGAGCCGGCGAGCGGCTCCTGTGCGACAACGCCGGCATCGGTCGGTACGGTGGCAGGGAGACGCGAGAA
Organism: Steroidobacteraceae bacterium; assembly: GCA_049687035.1. Lineage (GTDB taxonomy): Bacteria > Pseudomonadota > Gammaproteobacteria > Steroidobacterales > Steroidobacteraceae > RPQJ01. The sequence goes on along the minus strand of JBAVIQ010000188.1, from coordinate 1,456 downwards.
ATTGCGTTCGCCGACTCGCACCGGCACACCCGATGCCTGCTGAAACACGAGCCGTGCCGTGTCCCAGTCGATCGACACGTCGACACCAGCCGTGGCGGCCTTGATCACGCGGTCGAGTTCGGCTGGATCCATGTGCGAAGGATCATCCGTGCCTTCGAGCGGCGCCTGGCGCTCGATGAACAGCGTGCCGCGCGACCAGCCGACCTTCGTCGTCTGGTCGATCAGGTTCACCTTCGTGTTCACCGGAATCATCGTGTAGAACTCGGCGATGTCCTCCGGGAACATTCGGATACAACCGTGCGTGACCTGCATGCCGACGCCGGCAGGACGGTTGGTACCGTGGATCAGGTACGAACCGCCAGGGATGCCGAGCCGCAGCGCGTACTCGCCCAGCGGGTTGTCCGGGCCCGGCGGAATGAATGGCGGCAACGGATCACCCTTCGCCTCGTGCTCGAGCCGGACCGACTTCGGTGGATACCAGTTGGGGCGCTCCTGCTTCGCGGCAACCCTGGTGGTGCCGAGCGGCGTCTTCCAGTCCATCTTGCCGGTGCTGATCGGGTATGTGCGAACGACACGCGGCTGGCCCGGCTGGGCGGGCGGATAGTAGTAAAGCCGGTGCTCGGGCAGGTTGACTACTATCCCCTCGCGCGGGGCATCGGGCAGCAGGAACCGGCCTGGTATGACCACTTCGGTGCCCGCGCCAGGCAGCCAGGGGTCGATTCCGGAGTTTGCGGCGATGATTTCCTCGTAACCGACGCCATAGCGCCGGCCGATGTCCAGCAGCGTGTCTTCGTGCTCGGCCATGGCGATGCTGACCGCACCGATCACGTTGTCGCCATTGAGGGGCAGCAGGAATTCGGCTGCCCGGACGTCATTCGCGACGATCGGTGCGAACGCTGCGACCAGCGCAGCGGCGAACCACTGGCCGACACGGTTAACTTGCATGCAACCTTTCCTCCATTGCCGGCATCTATTCTAGCGACATGGCGACGATCCACACGATGCTCGCGCGCATTGACCCGGACACGGCACCGCCCGTAGCCTTGCGGCCGCGAGGGAGACCCATGCCTTACAAGCTGACGATCGAGCTGTCCGACCGCGATCTGCGGCATTTTCGCCGGGAATTGAAGAAAGCGCGCGATTCGGTGCAGATTGCAGACGACGAGGAAATCCTCGGCGCGGCGACCGACATGGTGAAGACCATGAAAGGCACGGATCTGCCCGACTTCGTGACCGAGCGGCTCGAGCAGCTCGACACCCTGATCGCCATGGTCACCGACGCCGACTGGCCGCTGGCAGACGACGAACGGAATCCGGTGCTGTCGGGGCTCGCCTACCTGTGCGACCCGGAAGACCTGATTCCAGACGACATCCCTGGCATCGGCATGCTCGACGACGCCGTAATGACCGAACTCGTCTTCCGTGAACTTCGGCACGAACTCGAGGCGTACGAAGA
>JBAVIQ010000187.1:0-6543 GCA_049687035.1 Steroidobacteraceae bacterium | reverse complement strand
GCTCGAGGTGTCCGAGCGCCTTGCCGCAGGCGATGCCAGCGGTGCGCTGCCATTCGACCCGCAAGCCGCGCTGGCACCGCTGCCCCGTTCGTACCACTGGGTCGACGGCTCGGCCTACGTCAACCATGTCGAACTCGTGCGCAAGGCGCGCAACGCCGACATGCCGCCGAGCTTCTGGATCGATCCGCTCGTGTACCAGGGCGGCTCGGACGATTTTCTCCCGCCAACCGCCGACGTGCCGGTGCCGAGCGAGGATTTCGGCATCGATCTCGAGGGCGAACTCGCCGTGATCACGGACGACGTGCCGATGCTGACCACGGTCGACGAAGCTGCCGGCCACATCAAGCTGATCATGCTCGCCAACGACTGGTCGCTGCGGAACCTGATTCCGGCCGAGCTCGCGAAGGGGTTCGGTTTCTACCAATCCAAACCTGCCACGTCGTTTTCGCCGTGCGCGATCACGCCCGATGAACTCGGCGCGGCCTGGCAGGGCTGCAAGGTGCACTTGCCGCTGGTGTCGCGCATCAACGGCAAGCCGTTCGGCCAGCCGAATGCCGGTGTCGACATGACGTTCGATTTCGCGCAATTGATCGCGCACGTGACCAGGACGCGACGGGTCGGCGCCGGGGCGGTCATCGGCTCGGGGACGGTTTCTAATTACGACCGCTCCAGCGGCTCGTCCTGCCTCGCGGAAACCCGTGCGCTCGAGCAGATCGCCTACGGCAAAGCGACCACGCCGTTCCTGCGTTTCGGCGACCGCGTGCGGATTGAAATGTTCGGCCGCGACGGCGCGAGCCTGTTCGGCGCGATCGATCAGCAGGTGATCGCGGCCTCGGCCGGTTCCACCGGCGGCTGACTCGAGACGCCGGACTCGGGCATCATGCGGTGGTCCGTCCGCACAGGTGTTGCCATGTTCGAAACGCTGGAACCGCTCGCGCCCGACTCGATCCTCGGCGTGACCATCGCTTTCCGTCGCGATACTTCGCCACTGAAGGTTGACCTGGGCGTCGGCGTCTACCGTGACGACTCCGGCAATACGCCGGTGCCTGCCGCCGTACGCGAGGCCGAGCGCGCGCTGATCGGTGCGCAGACCACGAAGAGTTACGTGGGTCCGGCGGGCAACCTCGATTTCAACGAACGGATCATTGCCCTTGCGCTCGGGCCACTCGCGGCCGGGCTCGCGGACCGGACTTCGACGATCCAGACCGTCGGCGGCTGCGGCGCGCTCCGGCTCGGCGCCGAACTCGTCAAGGTTGCGCGGCCGGACACCGTCGTGCACGTGAGCGATCCGACGTGGGCCAACCACGAACCGCTCATCGGCAGCTCGGGCATAAGGCTCGAGCGCTACCCGTATTTCGACGCCGCGCGTCGCGCAGTGGCGTTCGACGCCATGCTCGCGCACCTCGACAAGCTGCCGGCAGCATCGCTGGTGCTGCTGCATGCGTGCTGCCACAACCCGACGGGCGCCGACCTGTCGCCTGACCAGTGGCGGGCGCTCGCCGAAGTGATCGAGCGCAGGGGGCTGGTGCCCTTCGTCGACCTCGCGTACCAGGGGTTCGGCGACGACCTCGAGACCGACGCCGCCGGGCTGCGTGCGCTCGCAGGGCGGGTGCCGGAGTTCCTGCTCGCGGTGTCGTGCTCCAAGAATTTCGGCCTTTACCGGGAGCGGACCGGTGCCTTGGCCGTCATTTCGGCCAGCAGTGGGGCCAAGGCTGCCGTTGCCACGCACCAGGCCCGGCTGGCCCGGCGCATGTATTCCATGCCCCCGGATCACGGCGCGGCCATCGTCGCCCGTGTGCTGGCCGATGCGTCCCTGCGGCGGCACTGGGAGGATGAGGTCGGCTCCATGGTGGTCCGCATGAAGTCATTGCGCGCGCTGTTTGCAGCCCGCCTGTCCGTTCGACTGCCGGGCCATGACTTCAGCTGGGTGACACGGCAGCGCGGCATGTTCTCGTTGCTCGGGCTACCGGAGGCGGACATCGCGCGGCTGCGGGATGAACACCACATCTACATGCCCCCCGACGGGCGCGTGAACGTGGCTGGCATCAGCGACGCCAACGTGGACTACGTGGCCGACGCGGTCGCGAGCCTGCTCCGCTGATCGGTCGACGACCCGGGCGGATTGGGGAGTCCTCCGCCCGACTAGCCGGAGTGGGCAGCTTTGCTATAGAATCCCGGGTCCGAGGTATCCGTGTTGCCCGTTGGGCGGGGCGGACCTTGGCCGGTTCAGGGCACCTCGCGGCGCTTTGAGGCGGCGGGTGATTCGCCAAAGAGGTCCCCGCAAGCGGGGATTTTTCTTTTGCGGCGGTCGGTGCGGCCGGTTGCAGGAAGAAGAAATGGGCCGCGGGCCCATTTTTCGTTTGTGGGGTTCGAGCGAGGACGGAGCGATGCTCAGGGACAAGCTGACGGCGCTGCTGCAGCCGGTCATCGCCGGGCTCGGGTACGACCTCTGGGAGCTTGAGTACCTGCCGGGCCGTGGCAACGCCCTGCTGCGCATCTATCTCGACACGGAGGCCCACGAGGGCATCACGGTCGAGGACTGCGAGCGGGCGAGTCGAGCGGTCAGCGACACACTCGACGCTGCCGATCCGGTCCCGGGCAACTACACGCTCGAGGTGTCGTCGCCGGGTGTCGAGCGGCCGCTGCGCGTGGCGCGGCATTTCGCGCCGTACGCGGGCGAACAGGTTTTCGTGGAGATGGTGCATCCCGTCGAGGAGCGCCGCCGGTTCAAGGGCCGGATGGTCGCCGCCGGGGACGAGACGATCGAGGTTGAGGTGGACGGCCGGCTCTACCGGCTGCCGATTGCGGGAATCAGGAAGGCGCACCTCGCGCCCGACTTCTGACCGCAGACGATTCAGAGGACGACGAGCGATGAACAAAGAGATCCTGATGGTCGTGGATGCCGTCTCGAACGAGAAGGGCGTCGAGAAAGACATCATCTTCGAGGCACTCGAAGCCGCGCTCGCGTCTGCAACGCGCAAGAAGTACGGCGAAGAGACCGACGTGCGCGTGTCGATCAACCGCAAGACGGGCGACTACGACACGTTCCAGCGCTGGAAGGTCTTTGCCGACGACTCGACCGAACTCGAGTTCCCGGACAAGGAGCTGCGCCTCGAGGACGCCCTCGACGTTTCGCCGGAAGCCGAGCCGGGTGGTTACGTCGAAGTGCCGCTCGAGTCGATTGCGTTCGGCCGCATCGCGGCGCAGACGGCTAAGCAGGTCATCGTGCAGAAGGTGCGCGAAGCGGAGCGCGCGCAGGTCGTCGAACTCTACAAGGCCCGCATCGGCACGCTGGTGTCCGGCCTGGTGAAGCGCGTCGACCGCAACGGCATTTTCGTCGACCTTGGCGGCAACGCCGAAGGCTTCATCCCGCGCGACCAGATGATTCCGCGTGAGCCGGTCCGCACGCAGGACCGCATCAAGGCTTACCTGAAGGACGTGCGCTCCGAGCCGCGCGGTCCCCAGCTGTTCCTGAGCCGCACTGCGCCGGAGTTCCTGATCGAGCTGTTCAAGCTCGAAGTGCCGGAAGTGGGCCAGGGCCTGATCAACATCCTTGGCGCCGCGCGCGATTCGGGCGCCCGCGCCAAGATTGCCGTCCGCAGCAACGACCCGCGCATCGACCCGGTCGGCGCGTGCGTCGGCATGCGAGGTTCGCGCGTGCAGGCCGTATCGAACGAGATCGCCGGCGAGCGCGTGGACATCATCCCGTTCGACGACAACCCCGCGCAGTTCGTGATCAACGCGATGCAGCCGGCGGAGGTCAGCTCGATCGTCATGGACGAGGAGTCGCATTCGATGGACATCGCCGTGGCGGAAGAAAAGCTGTCGCAGGCCATCGGGCGCGGCGGCCAGAACATCCGTCTCGCGAGCGAACTCACCGGCTGGAAGCTCAACATCATGAGCGAGCAGGCGGCCGAGGAGAAAAGCGAGTCCGAGCAGAAGGTGCTGCGCGAACTGTTCATGCAGCAGCTCGACGTCGACGAGGACGTCGCGGCGATCCTGGTGCAGGAAGGCTTCTCGAGCATCGAGGAGATCGCCTACGTGCCGCAGTCCGAGATCGCGTCGATCGAGGAATTCGACGAAGCGATCGTGCATGAACTGCGCAATCGCGCGCGCGACGTGCTGCTGACGCAGGCGATCGCGAGCGAAGAGACGGTCTCGGCCCCGGCGGCCGACCTGCTCGAAGTCGAAGGCATGGACGACACCCTGGCGGCGGAACTCGCGCGCCACGGGATCGTGACTCGTGAAGACCTGGCCGAGCAGGCGATCGACGACCTTGCCGAGATCCCGAATCTCGACGGGAAGCGTGCGGGCGAGTTGATCCTCGCTGCGCGCAAGCACTGGTTCGAACAGGGCCAGCAGGCGTGAGCGGAGGTCTGATTACATGGCAGAAGTAACGGTCACGCAGTTTGCGGAGGTCCTGAAGGTCCCCGTCGACCGGCTGCTCACGCAGTTGGGCGAGGCGGGCATCAAGGTGGGCGGCGCTGACGACATCATCAGCGAGGAAGCCAAGATGGAGCTCCTGACGCACCTGCGCCGCGCGCACGGTCGTCAGGGCGAAGACGCCGCGGCCCCGCGCAAGATCACCCTGCAGCGCAAGTCGCAGCAGGAGATCAAGCTCGCGTCCACGCAGGGCCGCGCCCGCACCGTTGCGGTCGAGGTCCGGCGCAAGAAGACCTACCTGAACCGGTCGGTGATCGAGGAAGAGCAGCGCCAGCGCCAGGAAGAAGTCGACAAGCAGCGCACGGTCGAAGAGGTCGCGCGCCAGGAACAGGAACGCGCCGAGGCCGACCGCCGTGCTGCCGAGCAACGCGAGCGCGACCGGGTCGAAGCGGACGAGCGGCGTGTACTGGAAGAAGCCGCGCGAGTGCGCGCCGACGCCGATGCCCGCATTGCCGCCGAACAGCAGGCGCGCGAGCGCACCGAGCGTGAGCGTTCCGACGCCGAACGTCGCGCAGCCGAGCCGCCGCGTCCGTCGAAGCCCGTTCGTGCGCAGGAGTCGGCACCCAGCCGCGCACCGGCGCCGGGCGCCCCGACCAAGTACGGGCGCCAGGAACTCCACGTTTCGGCGAATGCCAAGGCGAGCTTCAAGAAGAAGCAGCAGCCTGCAGGCCGCTACCGCCGTTCGGGCCAGGTGCAGGTCGAGGCGCGCCACGGTTTCGTTGAGCCCACCGCGCCGGTCAAGCGGGACGTGCAGATTCCGGAAACGATCACGGTCGGCGAGCTCGCCAACCGCATGGCGATCAAGGCCAACGAAGTCATCAAGACGATGATGAAGATGGGCGTGATGGCCACGATCAACCAGCCGATCGACCAGGACACCGCGACGCTCGTCGTCGAGGAGTTCGGCCACACGGCGATCGCGCTCAAGGAAGACCAGCTCGAAGATCAGTTGCTCGCGACGTCGGCCGACATCGAAGTGCTGCCACGTGCACCGGTCGTGACCATCATGGGTCACGTCGACCACGGCAAGACGTCACTGCTCGACTACATCCGCACCACCAAGGTGGCGGCAGGCGAGGCGGGCGGCATCACGCAGCATATCGGCGCCTACCAGGTGCAGACGCCGAAGGGTCTGATCACGTTCATCGACACCCCGGGACACGCGGCATTCACCGCGATGCGCGCCCGTGGCGCGCACGTCACCGACATCGTCATCCTCGTGGTGGCGGCGGACGACGGCGTCATGCCGCAGACGATCGAAGCGATCCAGCACGCCCGCGCAGCGGAAGTGCCGATTATCGTTGCCGTCAACAAGATCGACAAGCACGGTGCGGATCCCGACCGCGTGCGCAACGACCTCGGCAAGCAGAACGTCATCCCCGAGGAGTGGGGCGGCGACGTGATGTTCGTCAACGTCTCGGCGCGCACCGGCGAGGGTATCGACAAGCTGCTCGAATCCATCCTGTTGCAGGCCGAAGTGCTCGATCTCAAGGCGCCGATCTCCGGCCTCGCCGTGGGTGTCGTGCTCGAGTCCAGCATCGAGAAGGGCCGCGGTCCGGTCGCGACCGTGCTGGTGAAGCGCGGCACGCTCAAGACCGGCGATCCGATCATTGCGGGCCAGGAATTCGGCCGCGTGCGTGCGTTGTTCGACGCGCTGGGCAAGCAGGTGCAGACCGCCGGCCCGGCCCAGCCCGTGCAGGTGCTTGGGCTTTCGGATGCGCCGGGTGCCGGCGACGACTTGCTGGTCGTCGAGAGCGAGCGCAAGGCACGTGAAGTCGCTTTGTATCGCCAGGGCAAGTACCGCGACGTGCGTCTCGCCGGTGCGACGAAGAAGGTCGAGGACGTTTTCTCGCAGTTGGGCGAGAACGCGGGCCAGTTCGTCAACCTCATCGTCAATGCCGACGTGCAGGGCAGCGCCGAAGCGTTGCGTGATTCGCTGTCGCAGATAGGCACCGACGAGGCGTCGGTCAAGGTCATCGCGAGCGGCGTGGGCGGCATCACCGAGTCCGACGTGTCGCTTGCCGCAGCTTCGCGCGCGCGCATCATCGGCTTCAACGTCCGTGCGGACGGCGCGGCGCGCAGCGCCATGAAGGATCAGGG
>JBAVIQ010000186.1:0-4152 GCA_049687035.1 Steroidobacteraceae bacterium | reverse complement strand
GCGCGAACGGGGGCAACATGGACAGGCGAAGATTCATTCTCGGATCCACGGGCGCGGTGACAGGCGGCTTGTTGTTGCCGGGAATCTTCGGCACTGCGTCAGGCGAAGCCTTGCCGGCCGGCGCCGTGGCCTCCGGCATTCTCGATGCGTTGCCGGGCAAGCAGCCGCTCATCAAGCGCAGCTTCCGGCCACCGAACTACGAAACCCCCGTCAGCTTCTATCGGCATGCGTTCACCCCGAATGACGCCTTCTACGTGCGCTGGCATACCGGCGTTCCTGAAATCACGCGGGCAGCATGGCGACTGCGAATCTCTGGTCCGGGCGTGAAGTCGGAGCGCGCGTTCAACTACGACACGCTGCGGCGCAAGTTCAAGACCGCCGAAGTCGCTGCCGTTAACCAATGCTCGGGCAACCGTCGCGGACTTTTCTCACCACACGTGCCCGGCGTCCAATGGGGCTACGGCGCCATGGGTAACGCCGTGTGGCGCGGAGTACGGCTGAAGGACGTCCTCGAGGATGCAGGGCTCGCCGCAGGAGCGCTCGAAGTGATCGGCAACGGCGCGGATGCACCGACGCTCACCGGGCCCGACTTCGTCAAGAGCCTGCCCATGTGGAAGGCGCTCGATCCGGACACGCTGATCGCCTTCGAGATGAATGGCGAGCCTTTGCCAAAATGGAACGGCGCACCGGCGCGACTCGTCGCCCCGGGCTGGACCGCGACGTACTGGATCAAGGCTGTCGCGGACCTGACCGTGACCGACAAGCCGTTCGACGGCTTCTGGATGAAGACCGCTTATCGCGTGCCGAAAGGCATGTTCGGCGCCAGCGGTTTCGAATCGCAGGACACCGAGCAGAATTCTCCCATCACCGCCATCAAGGTGAATTCGCTGGTGGTCGATCCTGCGCCGGGTGCCGTGCTGGAGCGAGGCAAGCGCGTCGAAGTGCTTGGCATCGCCTGGGACGGTGGTTCAGGCATTCGCAGCGTCGAGGTCTCCCTGGACGGTGGGGGCACGTGGCGCGATGCGAAACTGGCGCGCGATCTCGGACACTATTCGTGGCGGCAGTGGCGCTACTCCATCCGGCCTGAACAGGCTGGTGCGATGTCACTCATGGCGCGTGCCCTCGCCCGCGACGGGTCGACGCAGGCAGAGACGCTCGTGCACAACCCGGCCGGCTATCACCACAACGTGGTGCAGAAGGTGGACTACCATGTCGCGTAAAGACGTTGTGTCCAGTTTGATCCTGCCGGCAATTCTGCTGGTGACCAGCGTGGCCGCGAATGCCGATGAAACCAGCCTCCACCTGGCCGAAGGCGCGGGCCTGACTCAAGTGCAGGCAACCTGTTCCATGTGCCACAGCCTCGACTACATCCTGATGAACTCGCCCTTCCAGGACAAAGCTGGCTGGGAGAAGACCGTCAACAAGATGGTCAAGGTCATGGGCGCGCCGCTGGCCGCGGACGACATCACTGCCGTCGTTGCTTATCTCGACAGCCACTACGGCAAAGAGTCGGCACCGGCGTCGCCCTGAGGCCGCAGTGACCCGCTTGGCTGTGCCAGCGCGGATGCACGTGGGCGCGCCGCTGAACCAGCCGATCAGTACAGCGTCTTGACGAGCGCGAGACTGATCGCGCCAACGATCAGGGCGGACAGCAGCCCCAGCACGAGTGGCTTCAGCCCGATCGACCGCAGCCCCTTGATGCTGGTGCCCAGGCCCACGCCGGCCATCGCGATGGCGAGGCAGTAAGTGACTACGGTGGATGCCAGCGACAGGAAACTCTGCCACTGCCCGGCATCCAGCAGGCCGAACGGCCGATCGCCACCCATGTCTCCGATCGAGCGGATGACGCTCATCACGGCGAAGCCCACCACGAAAAGCGGCACCAGCGTCCACCAGGCCGGAGGAGCAGCGCCCGTGGCCGCGCGCCGGTGGTACAGGATCGACATGAGTGGAATGATGAGCAGCATCGACAGGTTGCGCTCGAGCTTCGCCACCGTCGCGACGTCGAGCGCCTGTGGCGCGTTGTAGTACTGCTGGTAGACCATGCCCGCGCCGGCCACCTGCGAGGTGTCGTGCACCGCGGTACCGAGGAACAGGCCTGCGCTGAACGCGTCACCCCCAAATAGCCAGTGCGCCGCAAACGGGTACGCGAGCATCGCGACCAGGCCGAACACCGTGATGCAGGCCACGGCGTAGCTGGTCTCCTCGTCCTTCGCGCCAATCGTGGGCGCGACGGCGACGATGGCCGTGTTGCCGCAGATGCTGGTTCCCACCGCGATCAGCGTGGCCAGCCGATCGGACAGCTGTATCCGGCGACCTAGAAACGTCACGATCAGGATGGCCGCAGGAATGGTCACCAGCACGACCGGCAGGGTCTTGAGCCCGATGCTCTCGACCTCGACGATGCTGAGACGCAGGCCGAGCAGCACGATGCCGAGCCTGAGCACGCGCTTCACCGCGAACGCAACACCGGGATCGAGTGACGCCGGCAATCTGACGAGGTTGCCGAGGATCAGCCCGAGCAGGACCGCCACCATGATGCCGCTGATGGCGCCGTGCCCAAGCCCGAACGCTGCGGCGAGATAGTCCGCAAGGATGTTGCCGAGCACCGCCAGCGCAGCGGCAAGCAGGAGGCCAGGAAGGATTTTCATGGGGTCTGCTTGCCGTGCCGTTGCACTGGACGTTACGCGTTGGTGATCACTTCCAGCTGTAGCTCACCTCAAGCTCGAACTGGTGCATGCTGAACTCGACCGTCTGCGTCGGATCGAAATTGTTCTGCCCCTTGAGCGTCTGCTCCGGCGCGTACATGAACGACAGGTTCAGTTCGTTGCCGCTGGCCTGTTGCTTGGTGAAACCGACGCTGAAATGGTCCTCCATCACCGCTGGCGCGAGGATGTTGAACGTCATCTGGTCCTTCGGGATCGGCTGGTCGGTGAAGCTGTAGCCGCCGCGCAGGGTCCAGGTGTCGTCGAGCTGATAGGACGCGCCGAACTTATAGACGCTGATGTCTTCCCAGCCGAAGCCGGCGCCGCGGTTACCGCCAAGACAGCTCTCGAGATCCGTGCCGCCTTGTCCGGCCGTCGGGCACGCGAACAGGTTCTGGATCGGGTTGCCGACCGAGCTGACGTCGCTGTACCAGATCTCCTGCCAGTCGAACATCAGCGCGAGCCGGTCGTTCGGCTTGATTGCAAGACCGATCGTCGCCGTGGCCGGCATGTCGAACCCGCCCTGTTCCGCGAAGAGGTCCGCATAATCGCCGAACTCGCCCATCGACATCTTGGTCGTGTAGGCGGCGGCAAAGCTGAACATGTCCGTCGGGTTCCACTGGAAGCCGATCGAGGCGCCGTACCCATAGGACATGTCGTGCCCGTTGCCGGACAGGTTCTTCGGCATGACCGTGCCGCCGCTCCTGGCAAAGGTCTCGGTGAAGCCGGCGAACGTACTGACGCCGCGGGCCTCGAAACGCTGCATCGCGAAGATCGCGGATGCGCCGAGCGAGAACTGGTCGCTCAACTTGCGCGCGTACGTGAGGTTCAGGAACGCCTGCATCAGGTCGACGCCCGCTGTACCACCACCGTACGTTCCGTTGAAAGTCATCACCGGCGCCGGGCCTGGGCCGTCCGGATCGAAGCTGGCCGTGCCACCCACCCACTTCGTGTTCATGCCGCCGCGCGCATAGAAGGCGGCGGCCAGGAAGTCCACGTCGCTCAGGGCCCGGTTCATGCCGACGAAGGGAATCGGGAAGAACTCGTTCTCGCTGTCGATCTTGTTCGGGCCGATGGTGAACGCGCCGCCGTTGCCCTGGGCCAGGCTGGGTGACGTTGCGTAGTCACGCATCGGGCTGAAGATCCCGAGGCCGGCGTCGATGCTCTCCGGCACGAAAGCGATGTTGGCCGGGTTGGTCGCGAGCGACATCACTTCCTGGGGATTGGCCGAACCGGCGCCCGCCTGCGCCTTGCTCTTCGTGCCCGTGCCGGTGGTGTAGTAGCCGTTAGTCGCTGATGCACCGCCCGCCGCCAGCGTCAGTGCGACAAACGCGCCGAGAATCGTACGACCATGCAGAGTTTTCATTTTCTTGCCCCGATGGCCGCGTCCGCGGCCGTTCGTTGGATAAATTAGCGATTGCTAAATTGTCGGCTCAGGCGGCGACAC
>JBAVIQ010000185.1:0-3432 GCA_049687035.1 Steroidobacteraceae bacterium | reverse complement strand
CGTCGGCGGCAACATCGCGATGAATGCCGGCGGCAAGAAGGCCGTGCTGTGGGGCACCGCGCTCGACAACCTCGCGTGGTGGCGCATGGTCGACCCGCAAGGCGACTGGCTCGAGGTGACCCGGATCGGTCACAACCGCGGCAGGATCCACGACGTGCCGGTCGCAACGTTCGAGTTGACCTGGAAGGACGGCCGTCAGTCGCCGGGCACGGCCAGAGTGCTGCGCACGGAACGGCTGGAGATCCCGGGTGCGACGTTCCGCAAGTCCGGCCTCGGCAAGGACGTCACCGACAAGTTCCTCGGCGGCCTGCCCGGGATCCAGAAGGAAGGGTGCGACGGCATCATCACCTCCGCGCGCTGGGTGGTGCACCGCATGCCAGCGCACATCCGCACGGTGTGCCTCGAGTTCTTCGGCCAGGCGCGCGAGGCGATTCCCGCGATCGTCGAGATTCGCGACGAACTCACGCGGCAGGGTCGCGCCGGCGGCGTGCAGCTGGCGGGCCTCGAGCACCTCGACGAGCGCTACCTCAAGGCCGTCGGTTACACGACGAAATCCCAGCGCGGTGCGTTACCCAAGATGGTGCTGATCGGGGACATCGTCGGCGACGACGAAGCCGCCGTGTCGCGCAGCGCGTCCGCCGTGGTCCGCCTTGCCAATGCCCGCCACGGTGAAGGCTTCATCGCCGCTGGCGCCGAAGCACGCAAGACCTTCTGGCGCGACCGCGCGAAGACCGCCGCGATCGCCCGCCACACCAACGCCTTCAAGATCAATGAAGACGTCGTCATTCCGCTCGAGCGCCTCGGCGAATACACGGATGCCATCGAACGCATCAACATCGAGTATTCGCTCGCCAACAAGCTGCAGTTGCTCGACGCGCTCGAAACCTGCCTGCGCGGCGAACCGAAGCTCGGCAAGACCGGCGATGCCGACATTGACCGCCTGCCACGCGCCGATGTGCTGGGCACCCGGCTCGACCAGGCCCTGGAAGCCATCGCGCAGGTTCGCGCGCGCTGGTCGTGGTACGCGACGAGCATGGACAGGCCGCTGGCCGGGGCACTCGATGACCTGCGCCGCCTTGGTCTCGAAATGATTGCGGATGCCGCTGCTCGCCGCCTCGCCGGCGAACCCGGCCTGAAGGTGTTCGATCTGCTGCAGGACCGTTCGCTTCGCGTTTCGTGGAAGCACGAGCTGCGCAGCGAACTCAAGCGCATCTTCGCCGGCGGCCCGTTCGTGCCGCTGCTGGCCGAGTTCGAGGCGATCCACCTGCGCGTGCTGCACGGGCGCGTGTTCGTCGCGCTGCACATGCACGCGGGCGACGGCAACGTCCACACCAACATCCCGGTCAACTCCGACGACTACGAGATGCTGCAGGCGGCCAACCGTGCGGTCGGCCGCATCATGCGGGTTGCCCGTGACCTCGGCGGCGTGATTTCCGGCGAGCACGGCATCGGTATCACCAAGCTCGAATACCTGACGGACGACGAGACGCTCGGCTTCCGCGATTACAAGCGGCGCGTCGATCCGGAAGGCCGTTTCAACGCCGGCAAGCTGCTGCCCGGCGCGGACCTGCGCAACGCGTACACGCCGAGCTTCAACCTGCTCGGCCACGAATCGCTGATCATGCAGCAATCGGACATCGCGCAGATCAGCGACGCGATCAAGGACTGCCTGCGCTGCGGCAAGTGCAAACCGGTCTGCAGCACGCACGTGCCGGGCGCGAACCTGCTCTATTCGCCGCGCAACAAGATCCTCGCCACCTCGATGCTGATCGAGGCATTCCTGTACGAAGAACAGACGCGGCGCGGCATCTCGATCCAGCACTGGGACGAGTTCGGCGACGTCGCGGATCACTGCACGATCTGCCACAAGTGCGAGACGCCCTGCCCCGTCGACATCGACTTCGGCGATGTCTCGATGGCCATGCGCGACGTGCTGCGCCGTCTCGGCAACCATGGCGTCAATCCGGCGAAGTCGGCCGCGATGTTCTTCCTCAACACGAACGACCCGGGCACGATCAAGCTCACGCGCAAGCTCATGATCGACTGGGGCTACAAGGCGCAGCGCTTCGGCCACCGCACGCTCGGCAAGCTCGGCGCCGCGCAGACAAAGCGGCCGCCGGCCACGACGGGCGGGCCGCCGCCCGTGCGCGAACAGGTGATCCACTTCATCAACAAGAAGATGCCGGGTGGTCTGCCGAAGAAGACGGCGCGCGCCCTGCTCGATGTCGAGGATCGCAACTACGTGCCGATCATCCGCGATCCGGCGCGCACGACTGGCGATTCCGAAGCCGTGTTCTATTTCCCCGGTTGCGGGTCGGAGCGCCTTTTTTCGCAGGTGGGGCTCGCGACGCAGGCCATGCTCTGGCATACCGGCGTGCAGACGGTGCTGCCGCCGGGCTACCTCTGCTGCGGCTATCCGCAGCGCGGTGCCGGGCAGTTCGACCAGGCCGACAAGATCATCACGGACAACCGCGTGCTCTTCCATCGCGTGGCGAACACGCTCAACTACCTCGACATCAAGACCGTCGTGGTGAGCTGCGGCACCTGCCATGACCAGTTGCAGGGCTACGAGTTCGACCAGATCTTCCCGGGCTCGCGCATCCTCGACATCCACGAGTTCCTGCTCGAGAAGGGCATCCGGCTCGAGCATGCGACGGGCGTGCGCTACATGTATCACGACCCCTGTCACTCGCCGATGAAGACGCACGACGCGCTCAAGGTCGTCAACACGCTGATGGCCACCGGGACCAACGGCAGGATCGAGAAGAACGATCGCTGCTGCGGTGAATCGGGCACGTTCGCGGTCGCGCGGCCGGACATCGCCACCCAGGTGCGGTTCCGCAAGCAGCGCGAGATGGAACAGGGCGCCGGGAAGCTCCGTGGCGATGGGTTCAGCGGGGAAGTCATGGTACTGACCTCCTGCCCGTCTTGTCTGCAGGGCCTGTCGCGGTACGATGACGACGCTGGCACCGGCGCCGATTACATCGTGGTCGAGATGGCGCGGCACCTGCTGGGTCCTGCCTGGCTCGAATCCTACGTGCAACGGGCCAACGCAGGCGGCATCGAACGGGTCCTTGTCTGACCGGGGCGCAGCCGTTCGATGTGCCTCAGAACCGGACGCTGAGCCCCAGCTGGCCTTCGGCCTGGAAGAACGTGCTGCCCGACGATCGCACGAGGCAGCCTGCCTCCAGTGAATTGCTGACGCAGAACAAGTCCGTGTCGGAATCGACTAACGTCAGATAGCCACGCACGCCGAGGTTGAGCGCGACGTTGTCGTTGAACGGAATGCGAAAGCCGCCGCCAATGCTGCCCGAGAACATGGTCTCGGAGTCGTAGCCGCCGGTGTCCGGTTCCATGAACGTCGCGCCGATCGTCAGCGACAGGTACGGCACGTAGAGGTCGCTGTCGATCGGGAAGAACGCGGTGCCGCCG
>JBAVIQ010000184.1:0-30027 GCA_049687035.1 Steroidobacteraceae bacterium | reverse complement strand
AGCCGTCCGCGCCTCGATCCAGCGGTCGACGCGCGCTTCGAGCAGGTCGAGCGGCATCGCCCCGGCGCCCAGGACCAGGTCGTGGAATTCGCGCAGGTCGAACTTCGACCCGAGCTTCGTCGCGGCCCGCTCACGCAGTTCAATGATCTTGAGCTCGCCGATCTTGTACGCGAGTGCCTGGCCGGGCCAGGCGATGTAGCGGTCCACCTCGAACTCGATTTCCATCGGTGCGAGCGCGCTGTTTTCCTGCAGGCAGGCCAGTGCACGGTCGCGCGACCAGCCCATCACGTGCATGCCGGTATCGACCACCAGCCGGCACGCGCGCCAGATCTCGAGCGAGAGCCGGCCGAACTGTTCGTACGGGTCGCGGTAGATTCCCATCTCTTCGCCGAGGAACTCGGAATAGAGTCCCCAGCCTTCGACGTAGGCGGTCACGTCGTCGGAGCGCCGGAACTCGGGCAGGTCCATGAGTTCCTGGCTCAGCGAGATCTGGTGGTGGTGACCAGGCACGCCTTCGTGCAGCACCCAGGCCGGGATGCCAAAGGTCGGCATCTTCTCCGCCATCCATGGTTTGTAGACCACCATGCCTGCGACACCCAGTTCGGGTGAGCCGGGCAGGTAACCGTTGGCGCTGCTCTCGAGTCCGGCGGGCATCGGCAGCACGCCGTAGGGGAGGCGCGGCAGCGTGCCGAAGTACCTCGGCATGGCGAAGTCCGCTCGCTTCGCGACTTCGCTGCACTTCTCGCCGTACTCCGCGGCGCCGACGTAGAACCGGGGATCCTTGCGCACGGAGGCGAGGAAGTCCTGGAACGTCCCCTTGAATCCCGTCTGCGCGATGGTCTGGTCCATCCGGGCCCGGATGCGCTTCACCTCACGCTCGCCGAGCGCATGAATCGCGGCAGGCGTCATCGTCGTCGAAGTGTGCCGGCGTGCGAGGTATGCGTAGTACTCTTTGCCCTGCGACACGCTGCCGATGCCGATGTCGGGTCGCGCAGCCGGCAGGTAGTCCTGCTCGAGGAACTGCAGCAGCGACTGCTGGGCGGGCCGCACCTTCGCCTGCAGGACGCTGCGGGCGCGGGCCTCGAGTACTGCGCGCCGGTCCGTCGGAAACGACTGTGGCATGTTGCGGAAGGGCGCGAGCAAGGGAGTCTTGTCGTCCGCCTGTGCGATCTGCCCACGCACGTCAGCGATGGCCCGCTCCACCGTGCGTCGCGGTTGCGTCATGCCCGTGCGGATGCCGCGGCGCATGTTCTCCGTCTCGCGTGCGTAGTACGCGGGGAGAGCCTCGAGCCGCGCGATCCATGCCGCCGCCGCCGCTTCGTCATTGAGCGGCGTGTTGAGCGCGGCGTAGTCCGCCGTCGTGTAAAAGCCGTCGCCGCTGATGAAGGGCAGGCGCTCTTCATCGAAGACGAAGCCATCGAGCGCGAGGCTCACGCGGTCGACCAACAGCTCACGATTGAGTTCGTCTTCGCCGGCCAGACTCGTGGCAGACAGGGACTGCAGTCGGTGCTGAAAGGCCTGGGACTCGGCTTTGCGTGCAGCGACGGCTTGCGGTGAATTGTCTGGCCAGACGCGCGCGGCCTCCTTGTCGCCGCGCTGCGCCGCGCGAATCGGATCTTGCGCGCGGTTGAATGCGTCGAAGTCCCTGACGATCGCGGCAATGCTGTCCGCGCTGCCCGCAAGGCTGGGCTGGAACGTCACGAGGCACCCGGCGATGAAAGCGAACAGGATCTTGTGCATGCGTCCTCCGGAGAACAAGCGAGCGTCAGCCCGCCGCGGCGGTGCGCGGCGCAGCGATGGATTCGTCGTCGTCTGCGTCTTCGCCGAGGAAGCCGCCGCTCTGATGCGCCCACAGGCGTGCATAGAGTCCGCCGTGCTCGAGCAGCGTGCGGTGATCGCCTTCCTCGACGATGTGGCCCCGGTCCATGACCACGAGCCGGTCCATGGCCGCGATCGTGGAGAGGCGATGGGCGATGGCCACGACAGTCTTGCCTTCCATCAGGCGGTAGAGACTCTGCTGGATCGCGGCTTCCACTTCGCTGTCGAGCGCGCTCGTCGCCTCGTCGAGCAGCAGGATCGGCGCATCCTTCAGCATGACGCGCGCGATCGCGATGCGCTGCCGCTGGCCACCGCTCAGCTTCACGCCGCGCTCGCCGACGTGCGCGGCGTAACCGCGCCGGCCCTTGATGTCGGACAGGCCCTCGATGAACTCGTGCGCCTCGGCGCGCTTTGCCGCCGCGATCATGGTGTCGTCGCTGGCATCGGGCCGTCCATAGACGATGTTGTCCTGCACGGAACGGTGCAGCAGTGAGGTGTCCTGGGTGACCATCCCGATCTGGGCGCGCAGGCTATCCTGTGTCACGTGCGAAATGTTCTGGCCGTCGATCAGGATCGCGCCCTGCTCGACGTCGTAGAAGCGCAGCAGCAGGTTGACGATGGTGCTCTTGCCGGCGCCGGAACGCCCGACCAGGCCGATCTTCTCGCCCGGGCGAATGTGCAGGCACAGGTCGTCCACGACGGCGCGCTTGCCGCCATACGCGAACGTGACGTGATCGAAACGGATCTCGCCCCGGGTGACGCGGAGCGGCCTGGCATCCGGCTCGTCCACCACGGTGTGCGCGCGCGACAGGGTGCGCATGCCGTCCTCGACGGTGCCAACGTGCTCGAACAGCGAGGCGACTTCCCACATGATCCAGTGCGCGATGCCGTTCAGGCGCAGCGCCATGGCGCTCGCGGCGGCGACTGCGCCCACACCAACGTCGCCCTGGACCCAAAGCCACAGCGCCACGCCTGCGGTCGCCGCGATCAGCACCATGCTGAGCACGTGGTTGGTGATTTCGAACCCGCTCACGAGGCGGCCCTGCGCGTAGGCCGTCTTCATGAATTCCTGCATCGAGGCCCGCGCAAAGCCGGCCTCGCGGCTGGCGTGCGAGAACAGCTTCACCGTCGCGATGTTGGTGTACGCGTCGGTCACGCGTCCGGTCATCAGTGAGCGCGCGTCCGCCTGTGCCGCCGCGACTTTCCCCAGG
The DNA here is from genome assembly GCA_049687035.1 of Steroidobacteraceae bacterium. Lineage (GTDB taxonomy): Bacteria > Pseudomonadota > Gammaproteobacteria > Steroidobacterales > Steroidobacteraceae > RPQJ01. Next base: position 26,998 of record JBAVIQ010000184.1, on the reverse strand, counting down.
CGGGGCACGAAGTACACGAGGCTCAGGGAGTAGAGCGTGAGCCAGCCGATGAAAGGCGCGAGCATGCGCAGGTCGAACGTCCCTATGATCGCGAGCATGGTCACGAAGTAGATGACGATGAACGCGAGGATGTCCGTGGCGGTCAGCCAGGCGTCGCGCACGGCGAGTGCCGTCTGCATCACCTTGGTCGCGACCCGGCCTGCGAACTCGTCCTGGTAGAAGCTCATGCTCTGGCCGAGCATCAGCCGGTGGAAGTTCCAGCGCAGTCGCATCGGGAAGTTCGCGAACAGCACCTGGTACTTGAGCAGGGCGAACAATCCGACGACCAGTGGGCTGACGGCCAGGACCCCGAGCAATAGCAGGAAATTCTGACGCTCCGTGGCCCAGAGCTGAGAGGGTTCGACCTTCGCCAGCCAGTCGACGAGCTGCCCGAGCATCGCGAACAGCATGGCCTCGAACGCGCCGATGACGGCAGTGCAGAGCGTCATCAGCAGGATGTAAGGCCGCAGGCCCGCGGTGGACTGCCACAGAAAGGCAAAAAACGAGCGCGGCGGGGTGGCCGGCTTGGTGTCGGGATAGGTTTCGACCAGGTTTTCGAAGCGACGGAACACGGCGGGACTCCTCGGCCGCGCAAAATACCACGGGCCTAGAGGCGGCGAGGTCTTGCTAGACTGGCCGCCGGGGAAAAAGTCCGAAGAAAACCGTGGTTTGGGCCGAATGAACGACGCGAATGCCCTGCGCTCGATCCTGCTGGTCAAGAACGTCGAAGAGCAGGATCCGGACGGCTCGGTCCTGCCGCTCGCCGAGCGCGAGGCCGCGACGCGCGACGCATTGCGTCGACACCCGGCCGGCAACACTGATCGTGCGGTCCACGCCTGGCAGGTGCTGGCCACGAGAGCCGAGTCGTTGCGGACGAAACTGGCGGAGCGTCACCCCGTCGTTACCAGGGCGGTGAGCCTCGAATCGCAAGTCGCGGGCGTGGGCGGACTCGTCTTGCTCGCTGCGTTCGGGCTGGGTCTCGCGCTGTCGCTCTTCGACAGCCGCGTGCGGATCGAAATCCTGGCGTTCCCGTTACTCGGCGTGGTGTTGTGGAACCTGGTCGTTTACGCCGTGCTGGCTGTGTCGTCGCTGCGCCGTCGACCCGCCCGGTCCGCGGGTTCCACGGCGCTGTTGCCCGGTTGGACCCTCTGGCCCGCGCGCTGGACCCGGCAGCGTGCGGCGAAGCTGATCAAGCAGTCTTCGTTCTATCACCGGCCACTGTCGGCGGCGCTGCGTCGTTTCTCCGACGAATGGTGGCCCATCGCCCAGCCGCTGCTCGTGTGGCAGGGCAAGCGCCTGTTCCACATCGGCTCGGCAGCCGTCGCGCTCGGCCTGATCGCCGGCTTCTACCTGCGCGGCATTGCGCTCGAGTACCGCGCCGGTTGGGAGAGCACGTTCCTCGGGACAGCACAGGTTCGCGCACTGCTCGGACTGATCTACGGTCCGGCCTCGGTGCTCACCGGCATTGAACTGCCCGCGGATGACGCCGCGGTGGTATCAGTGCACTGGCGCAACGGCCAGGGCGGCGGTCCAGCGGCGCCGTGGATTCACCTCATGGCCGCCACGGCCGTTCTTTACGTCGTCGTGCCGCGCTTGCTGCTGGCGCTCACGGCAACGCTGCGCCTGGCGCGTGCCAGTGAACAGCTTTCGGCGCCGGAATCCTTGCTGCCCTATGCGCGACGAACCCTCGGTGCCAGCGATGCCGCCTTGCCCGCACAGACGGCGCGGCTCACGTGCTTTGCCTACCAGCCTGCCGCCGCTTCGGAACAAGGCGTGCAACGTATGCTGCGTGCCGCATTCGGCGCGGATACGCGCATCGAATTTGCGCCTGCGGTCGCGTACGGCAACGAAGAGTCATTCACCGCGCAGGCCAGCGGCACTGCGAGTGATCTCGAAATCCTGCTATTCAGTCTCGCAGCCACGCCCGAGGTCGAGAACCACGGCGCAATCCTGCAGCGGGCCCGTGAACGCTGGTCGCGCTCCAGGGCCGGCTCGCGCTGGCTCATCCTCGTCGACGAAGCGCCTTACCTCGCTCATCTCGGTGGTGATGGCTCGCTCGCGGCCCGGATCGAGCAGCGCCGCTCGGCGTGGCGCGACTTCGTCCGTGCGCACGGGTTCGAGGCCTGCACGCTGGATCTCGCCTCGATCCCGACCGGGAGCGAGGTGCCGCAGGCGATCATCGATCAGGTGCATCGCAGTTGTCGGGGTACGATCGCATGAGCGATTCGGTTACGACCGTCAGCCTCGCATTGCTGTCGCACACGAACGTCGGCAAGACGACGCTGGCACGCACGTTGCTGCGGCGTGACATCGGCGCCGTCATGGACCGTGCCCACGTCACCGAGGTCGCCGAATCGCACGTCTTGTTGCGCAGTCCGGCAGGCGATGAACTGGTGCTGTGGGACACGCCCGGGTTCGGCGACAGCGTGCGCCTGCAGCGGCGCCTGGCGGCGAGTGGCCAGCCGATCGGCTGGTTCCTGTCGCAGGTGTGGGACCGGTTCGCCGATCGCGCGTTCTGGTGCAGCCAGCAGGCGATGCGCACGGCGCGTGAGTCGGCAGACGTCGTGCTGTACGTCGTAAATGCGACGGAAGAACCAAGCACCGCCGGATACATCGAGCCGGAACTGCACATCCTCGGCTGGCTCGGCAAGCCGACGCTCGTTCTGTTGAATCAAGTCGGGACCCGCCTCGAAAGCGCGCGCGAACGGCAGTTGATTGAAGAGTGGAACGCGGTTCTGCGGCAGTACGATGCAACAGGCACGTACCGGGTAATGACCTTCGATGCCTTCGCGCGCTGCTGGCTACAGGAGCACGCGCTGCTCGATGCCATTGCAGGTTGCCTGGACGAACGGCAACGGCCTGCGTTCGAACGGATCGTCGAGGCTTGGCGTGGCCGTGACCTCGCCGTCCTCCGGAACAGTGCCGCCGTCATTGCCCGGCAATTGCGCGACCTCGCGCGGGACACGGTGCAGCTGCCGGACGCAACGCTCGCGGATAAAGTGAGCCGCGCGCTGCAGGGCGGTGCAACCGACGCGCTCGGCGTCGAGGAATCTCGTGCCCGCAAGGCCATGCTCGATCGTCTCGATGAGTCCGTGCGCGAATGCACCGCCGAACTCGTCGCGCTGCACGGCCTCACGGGCACGGCCAGCGCAGACATCCTGCGCCAGGTCACGACGGGGTTCGAAACCCGGCGTGCCCCGGATGCCGACAAAGCCAGCCTGTGGGGTGGCCTCGTCACCGGTGCGCTTGGCGGCCTGGCGGCGGACGTCGCTGCGGGTGGGCTGACCTTCGGAGCGGGCGCGATTCTCGGCGGCATCGCCGGCGCACTCGGGGCGCGCAAACTCACGCAACGGTACAACGAGGAACGCGGGCTTGCAGGCGGCACCGTGCGCTGGTCGGACGAGTTCCTGGATGCGCGACTCGGTGCTGCGATCATTCGCTATCTCGCAGTCGCGCATTTTGGTCGCGGTCGTGGTGAATTCGCCGCGAGTGATCCGGCGCCGCGGTGGCAAGCCGTCGTCTCCGCCGCGCTCGCACGCGGTGCCGCGGAGCGCGAGACCCTGTGGACAAGCATGCGAATGGAAAACGCCTCGAATGCCCGTCTTGAAGCAATCGCCCTGGACCTGCTGGCGGAGGCGCTGACCCAGCTGTATCCGGAGCCCGCGGCATTCTTTCGCGGCAGGCTCACGTCGACGGAGCCGGGCAGGTCAGCCTTGGTCTGAGCGACAGTGCTCCGCGATCATCACGGCGATGCCGGCCATGAGCGCCGGCGGAAAGTCGTGACCCATCCCGGGAATGATCTTGAGTCGCGCACCACGGATGTTCGCGGCCGTGTCGCGTCCGCCGGCGATGCGCACCAGCGGATCGTCCGCACCGTGGATCACCATGGTGGGCGCCGTGATTCCGTGCAGCATTTCGCGCCGGTCGCCCGAGGCCAGGATCGCCGCCAGCTGCCGTGACGTGCCGGCCGGATACAGCCCGCGGCGTGCGACACGCTCGAAGTGCGGGCGCAGTTGTGCGGCATGTTGCTCGAAACCCGGGCTGCCGATGACGCCGAACACGAACAGCAGATGGTCGACCGCCTGTTCGATGGTCGGGTTGCCCGGCGGCCGCTTCAGCAACGCGCGCAACGCCCGGGCCTTGCCGAGCGCGATGCTGGGCCGCGGATTGCCCGTCGTGGACATGATCGACGTCAGCGTGCGGACCCGTTGCGGATGCGTCGCCGCGAAGACCTGCGCGATCATGCCTCCCATCGAGACGCCGACCACGTGCGCACGCTCGATGCCCGCCGCATCGAGGACGACCCGCGTGTCCTCTGCCATGTCGTCAAGGTTGTAAGGCGCGGTGACCCGGCGGCGCAGCAGTGCCCGTGTCATCGACCTGGCAATGTTCGGCACGCCAGCATCCACCAGGCGTGACGAGCCGCCGCAATCACGGTTGTCGAACGTCACCACCCGGTAGCCTTCGGCCACCAGGGTCGCAACGAAGACGTCGGGCCACATCGCAGCGGGCATGCCGAGGCCCTGGATCAGCAGAATCGCCGGCGCGTCCTGCGCGCCGAACGATTCGTAATCGAACCGGAGCCCGTTGCCTTCCGCGATCGGCATCTTGGGCCGCGTCTTACTTGCCCTTTTCTTCGACCGGGGTGGCCATGGCGCCGAGCAGTTCGACGTCGAACAGCAGCACCTGGTTCGCGAGCGGACCGTTCGACCCGTACGCGAGTTCCGGCGGGATGACGAGCTGGGCCTTGGTGCCGACCTTCATCAACTGCAGCGCCTCGGTCCAGCCCGGGATCACGCCCGCCACGGGAAACGTCGCTGGTTGGCCGCGCTTGTAGGAGCTGTCGAACTCGGTGCCGTCGACGAGCGTGCCCTTGTAATGCACGGTGACCGTGTCGCCCACAGCCGGCGTCTTGCCGGTGCCCGCCGTGAGGATCTGATACTGCAGGCCGCTGGCCGTCGTCGTCACGCCGGGTTTCTTGGCGTTCGCGGCGAGGTAGGTCTTGCCGGCCGCCGCCGCCTTCTCGCTGGCCGCTGCCTGTTCTTTTTCGCGCTGTGCGGCGACCTTCTGCTGCAGGCCTGCCAGCGCGGCGCTCATTTCTTCTTGCGACAGTTTCGCCTTGCCGCCGGAGCGGCCGTCTTCGACGCCCTTCAGCATGTCCTGCGGGCGCGGCTCGATCGCAACCAGGTCGCGGCCGAGCTGATACCCCAGCGCGTACTGCATGCGCGCTGCTTCGTCCATCGTTGTCTCGGCGGCCGGCACCGACGCGGCAAGCGTGGAGCCGAGGATAAGCATGGTGCAGGTGGGAATCAGTCGCATAAAAGGTGCCTCGGTCGGGGGGTTGGACGCGCGCGATATTACTGGGGCCGCTTGCGGTTGTCCCCGATTTCGCGCGACGCTTCCCGGCCGAAACTCGCGGCATGACTTGCTCAGATGCAGCGAACTCGGCCGCGTGGCGGCACGTGCCAAATGCCCTGAGCCTGGTTCGGATCGCGTGTGCGCCGGTTCTCGTGCTGATGGCTGCGGCGGGCGAGCAGACGATCTACACGTGGGTGCTGGTACCGGCACTCCTGACCGACGCCGCGGATGGCTGGATCGCCCGGGGTCTCGGACTGCAGTCCAAGCTTGGGGCACGACTCGATTCGCTTGGAGATTCGCTCGTCTGGTGCGCCGGCCTCGCCGGACTGATCGCATTTCAGCGCGACGTACTCGCAGCTCATCGCTGGCTGATCGGCGCGGTGGTGGCGGGTTGGATGCTCGAGAACGTGCTCGCCTGGCTGCGCTATCGCAGGCTGTCCAGCTTTCACACCGTGCTGTCGAAGATTGCCGGTGTCCTGCTCAGCGTCTACATCGGGGTCCTGTTCCTGTTCGGCCACTGGAACTGGCTGCTATGGCTGGCCGCCACGGCCAGCTTGCTTGCGAGCGCCGAAGAGCTCTGGCTGCTCGCATTGTTGCCGCAATGGCGCGCAGACGTGAAAGGGGTCTGGTGGTTGCGGCGGGAGGCGAATCCCTGAGGCGCTGCAGCGGCCACGGTGCGGATTCCACGGAGGCCGCGCCGGTGGGCAGTGTCCTAGGCTAGCCGGACGGCCGGGACACCCATGAAGACGATCATCGAGCCCTTTCGCATCAAGACCGTCGAGCCGATCCGGCTTACGACGCGGGACGAGCGCGTCGAGCTGCTGCGCCGCGCGCACTGGAACCTGTTCGCGATCCACGCCGACGACGTGATCATCGACCTGCTGACCGATTCCGGCACCAGCGCCATGAGCGCGGAGCAGTGGGCCGCGGTCATGCGCGGGGACGAGTCCTACGCCGGCTCGCCGTCCTACTATCGCTTCGAGTCTGCAGTGCGCGAGTTGATGCCGTACCGCCACATCATCCCGACACACCAGGGGCGCGCGGCGGAAGCGATCCTGTTCTCGATCATCGGCGGGCTCGGCAAGATCGTGCCATCGAATACGCACTTCGACACGACGCGCGGCAACATCGAGGCGACCGGTGCCGAAGCAGTGGACCTCGTCATCGCCGAAGCGCACGACCCGGCCAACCGGCATCCTTTCAAGGGCAACATGGACGTGGCGCGGCTCGAGGCCCTGCTCGCCAGATCGGCGGAGCGCGTGCCGCTCGTGATGTTGACCCTCACCAACAACGCGGGCGGCGGCCAGCCCGTCAGCCTGGAGAACGTCCGGGCCGTCGCCGAGGTGGCCCACCGTCACGGCAAGCTGCTCTTCATCGATGCCTGTCGCTTTGCCGAGAACGCCTGGTTCATCAAGTGCCGCGAAGCAGGCCAGTCGGCTCGGCCAGTCACCGACATCGTGCGCGACGTGTTTGCCGCCGCCGACGGCATGACCATGAGCGCCAAGAAAGATGCGTTCGCCAACATCGGCGGCTGGCTCGCCCTCAACGACGAGACGCTCGCGGCGGCAGCGCGCAACCGGCTCATCCTGACCGAAGGGTTTCCCACCTATGGCGGCCTGGCCGGCCGCGACCTCGACGCGATCGCCGTCGGGCTGCGCGAGATCGTCGACGAGCAATACCTGCGTTATCGCGTCCGCACCAACGAATACATCGGCGAGAAGCTCATGGCGCTCGGCATCCCGATCGTGCAGCCGGTCGGCGGGCATGCGGTGTTCGTCGACGCCAGACAGTTCCTGCCGCACATTCCACCGTTGCAATATCCTGGCCAGGCGCTCGCCGTCGCCCTGTACGAGCGCGGTGGCATCCGGGCGTGCGAGATCGGCACCGTGATGTTCGGGCTCAAGCCCGACGGGACCGAGGTTCCAGCCGAAGCCGAGCTGGTGCGCCTGGCGATGCCGCGCCGCGTGTACACGCAGTCGCATGCCGACTACGTCGTCGAGGTATTTGCGGAAATCGTCACGCAGCGCGAGCAGCTGCGCGGATTCCGGATCGAGCGGCAGCCGGCGCAGCTGCGCCACTTCACGGCGCAGTTCGCTCCGCTCTGACAGCGTGCAGTCCGCGGCTTGCCCGCTGCAGCGAATTCCACGTTGGCAGCAAGAGGCCCCGCGGTTTAATCTAAAAGGCCACGGTTCTCAGTCATTCTTTCGTGCCAGCCCATCGCCATGAACCCCAAGAAGCCGACTCCCACCCAAGGAAAGCCCCGCACTCATGCATCGCGCCCGAAATCGAGCCGATCCTCCCGAACGGTGGCGCGCACTGCCGCCAAAGGTGACATCGCGCCGCGACTGACCGCGGATGGCATCGAGCGATTCTCCGTCAGCGAGGCCGTCGATGCGGCGCACGAGTCGAAGGCGTTTGCCGTCGGCGACATCATGCAACGTATGTTGCAGGAGAGCCCAGCCTCCGCCAGCGAGTCACTGGAGGCGATTCTCGACGGAGCTTCGCCGGACGACGTCGACTCGCTGCGCAAGCTGCTGCTCCGTCGCAGCGACGAGGCGCGTGCACTGCGCCGTGCCAGCGAGGACTCGGAGCTCTCCGAGGGGTGGCGCGACGGTGCCTACCCCTATCGCAACCTGATGTCGCGCAAGTCCTACGAGCAGCACAAGTACCGCCTGCAGGTCGAGTTGCTGAAACTGCAGGCATGGGTCAAGGAGACCGGCGCCAGGGTCGTGATCCTGTTCGAGGGGCGGGATGCAGCGGGCAAGGGCGGCACGATCAAGCGCTTCATGGAGCACCTGAACCCCCGCGGCGCCCGCGTGGTCGCGTTGGAGAAGCCGAGTGAGGTCGAGCGCGGGCAATGGTATTTCCAGCGCTATGTATCCCAGCTGCCGACCGCCGGCGAAATCGTCCTGTTCGACCGCTCCTGGTACAACCGGGCAGGCGTCGAGCGGGTCATGGGATTCTGCACGGACGCCGAGTACGCCGAGTTCATGCGGCAATGCCCGGAGTTCGAGCGCAACCTGGTGCGCAGCGGCATCCACGTGATCAAGTTCTGGTTTTCGGTCAGCCGGAAGGAGCAGCGCCGTCGTTTCAAGGAGCGCAAGTCGCACCCGCTCAAGCACTGGAAGCTGAGCCCCATCGACCTGGCCTCGCTCGACAAGTGGGACGAATACACGACGGCCAAGGAATCGATGTTCTTCTACACCGATACCGCCGATTCGCCATGGACCGTGATCAAGTCGGATTGCAAGAAGCGCGCGCGGCTGAACTCGATGCGGTACATCCTGCACCGGCTGCCGTACACGAACAAGGACAGCGACCTGATCGGGCCGATCGATCCGTTGCTGGTCGGACGGGCCAACGTGGTGTACGAGCGCGGCGAGCGGCACGCGATCGCGATGGTCTGATCGCCGCGGCAAACCAGCACTCTCAACGATTCTAGGGCGCTACGGCTGTGCCGTATCGCTGCGTTATTCAGACGCCTGCACTACTTGCCCGACAGGAACCTGTCGCACGCCGCGGCCGCCCCGCGACCCTCGTTGATCGCCCACACGACCAGCGACTGGCCGCGTCGGCAGTCACCCGCGGAGAACACGCCCTTCACGCTCGTGGCGTAGCGCCCGTACTCGGCCTGGACGTTGCTGCGCGCGTCGCACGCGACGCCAATGTCCTTCAGCAGCGACTGCTCGGGACCGAGGAACCCCATCGCCAGCAACGCCAGCTGCGCCGGCCGCACCTGCTCCGTGCCCGGCGCTTCGACCGGCACCAGCGCGCCCTTGTCGTTGCGCTGCCACTTCACTTCGACCGTCACGATCGACTCGAGGTTGCCGCTGGCGCCGCCCACGAACTTCTTGACCGTCGTCAGGTAGACGCGCGGGTCGTCGCCAAACCTGGCCGCAGCCTCTTCCTGTCCGTAGTCCATCTTGTAGACCTTGGGCCATTCCGGCCACGGGTTGTCGCTGGCGCGCTCGACCGGCGGCCGCGCCATGATCTCGATCTGCGTGACGCTCCTGCAGCCCTGGCGCAGTGCCGTGCCGACGCAGTCGGTGCCGGTGTCGCCGCCACCGATGACGACGACGTCCTTTCCGCGCGCATGGACGGGTGAGTGGTCGGCGCCGCCATTGAGCAGCGCGCGCGTGCTCGCCGTGAGGTACTCCATCGCAAGGTGCACGCCACGCAGGTCGCGGCCTTCTAGGGCCAAGTCACGCGGTTGCGTCGCTCCCGTGCAGATGACCGTTGCGTCGAAATCGCGCAGCAGCAGCTGCGCCTCGACGTTCTCGCCGACGTTCGCGTTGCAGAAGAACTTGATGCCTTCGGCTTCGAGCAGCTTGATGCGACGCTCGACGACCGCCTTCTTGTCGAGCTTCATGTTCGGGATGCCGTACATCAGCAACCCGCCCGGACGGTCTGCGCGCTCGAGCACCGTGACCAGGTGGCCTGAGCGATTCAGCTGCTGCGCGGCCGTGAGCCCGGCCGGGCCCGAGCCGATCACCGCGACCTTCTTGCCGGAGCGCGCGCTCGGCGGTTCCGGCAGCACCCAGCCTTCGTCCCAGCCGCGATCGATGATCTCGTTCTCGATGTTCTTGATCGTGACCGGGGGCTCGTTGATGCCGAGCACGCACGAGCCTTCGCACGGCGCCGGGCACACGCGTCCGGTGAACTCCGGGAAGTTGTTCGTCATGTGCAGGCGGTCGAGCGCTTCGCGCCAGAGCCCGCGGTAGACGAGGTCGTTCCACTCGGGAATCACGTTGTTGACCGGGCAGCCGGCGGCCATCCCGCTGATCAGCTTGCCCGTGTGGCAGAACGGCACGCCGCAGTCCATGCAGCGGGCACCCTGGTGGCGGAGACGCTTCTCCTCCAGGTGCGGGTGGAACTCGTTCCAGTCGCCGATGCGCTCAAGTGGCGCGCGGTCGACAGGAAGTTCACGCAGGTATTCGATGAATCCGGTTGGCTTGCCCATCGTCGTCTTCTGCTCAGTTGCCGCCGATGCGCGCAAGGTCGCGCGCGTTCTGCTCGAAGGCCACCATGATCGCCTCGTCGCCGACGAGCCCCTGCTCCTCGGCGCGCGCGATGGCGGCCAGCATGCGTTGGTAGTCCTTCGGTATGACCTTCACGAATTTCGGCACCATGTCGTCCCAGGCGTCGAGCACCCGCCGCGCGCGGTCACTCGACGTGTGGTCCAGGTGACGCTCGATCATGCGCCGCACGTCGGTGATTTCCGCTTCGTCGGTCAGTCGCTCGAGGTTGACCATCTGCGAGTTCACGTGCGCACCGAATATGCCGCGCTCGTCGAGTACGTAAGCGATGCCGCCCGACATGCCGGCGCCGAAGTTGCGTCCCGTCGCACCGAGCACGACCACGCGGCCGCCCGTCATGTACTCGCAGCCGTGATCACCCACCGCTTCGACCACGGCATTCGCACCGCTGTTGCGCACGCAGAAGCGTTCGCCGGCCATGCCGCGGATATAGGCCTCGCCACTGGTGGCGCCGTAAAGCGCCACGTTGCCGACGATGATGTTGTCCTCGGCCGGGAACCTTGAGCCCGTCGGCGGGAACACCGCGATCTTGCCGCCCGACAGGCCCTTGCCGATGTAGTCGTTCGCATCGCCCTCGAGCGACAGGCTCATGCCCGGCGGGATGAACGCGCCGAAGCTCTGGCCGGCAGAACCGCGGAAGTGCAGACGGATCGTGTCCGTCGGCAAACCCTTCGCGCCGTGCCGTCGCGTGATCTCGCTGCCGATGATGGTGCCGGTCACGCGGTTGACGTTGCGGATCGGCAGTTCGGCGACGACGTCCTCGCCGCGCTCGATCGCCGGCTCGCACAGATCCATCAGCACGGTCATGTCGAGCGAGCGCTCGATGCCGTGGTCCTGCTCGTCCTGCTGGAACCGGCCCCAGTCCGGGTCGACTTCGGGCGAGTAGAGGAGGGTCGAGAGGTCGATGCCCTTCGCCTTCCAGTGCTGCACGGCCTTGCGCGCTTCGAGTTTGTCGACGCGGCCGACCATTTCCTCGAGCGTGCGGAAACCGAGCTGCGCCATGATCTCGCGCAGTTCCTGTGCGATGAACTGCATGAAATTGACGACGTGCTCGGGCTTGCCCTTGAACTTCTCGCGCAGCCGCGGATCCTGCGTCGCGACCCCCGCGGGGCAGGTGTTGAGGTGGCAGACCCGCATCATGATGCAGCCCGTCGCCACGAGCGGCGCGGTGGCGAAGCCGAACTCCTCGGCGCCGAGCAGCGCCGCGATCGCGACGTCGCGTCCCGTCTTCAGCTGGCCGTCGGTTTCCACCGCGATGCGGCTGCGCAGGTTGTTGAGCACCAGCGTCTGGTGCGCCTCGGCGAGGCCGAGTTCCCACGGCAGGCCGGCATGGGTGATCGACGTCTGCGGCGACGCGCCGGTGCCGCCGTCGTAGCCGCTGATCAGCACCACGTCCGCATGCGCCTTGGCAACGCCGGCCGCGATCGTGCCAACGCCGACTTCGGCCACCAGCTTCACGCTGATGCGCGCACGGCGGTTGGCATTCTTCAGGTCGTGGATGAGTTCCGCGAGGTCTTCAATCGAATAGATGTCGTGATGCGGCGGCGGGGAGATCAGGCCGACGCCTGCCGTCGTGTGGCGGGTCTTGGCGATCGACGGGTACACCTTGGTGCCAGGCAACTGGCCGCCCTCGCCGGGCTTCGCGCCCTGCGCCATCTTGATCTGGATTTCCCTGGCGCTGACGAGGTACTCGCTCGTCACGCCGAAGCGGCCCGAGGCCACCTGCTTGATGGCCGAGCATTTCGAATCGCCGTTCGGCAGCGGCACGTAGCGCTCCGGATCTTCGCCGCCTTCGCCGGTGTTGCTCTTGCCGCCGATGCGGTTCATCGCGATCGCGAGCGTTTCGTGCGCTTCCTTGCTGATCGAGCCGTATGACATTGCGCCGGTCTTGAAGCGCTTCATCAGGGCTTCGATCGACTCCACTTCGTCGATCGGCACGGCATCCGAAGGCTTGAAGTCGAGCAGGCCGCGCAGCGTACACAGGTTGGTAGCCTGGTCGTTGACCAGCGACGAGTACGCCTTGAATGTCTCGAAGCTGCCCGTGCGCACCGACTTCTGCAGGCGGTGGATGCTCTCGGGGTTGAACAGGTGGTACTCGCCTTCGGCGCGCCACTGGTACTGGCCGCCCACCGGCAGCGTGTGGCGATCTGCGGCAGGGCGATCCGGGAACGCGGCGTTGTGCCGCAGCAGGACTTCCTGCGCGATCACCTCCGTGCCGATGCCGCCGACGCGCGACGCGGTCCAGCTGAAGTATTCGTCGATCACGTCCTGGCGCAGGCCGAGCGCCTCGAACACCTGCGCGCCGCGGTAGCTCTGCAGCGACGAGATCCCCATCTTCGAGGCGACCTTGATCACGCCCTTGGACGCGGCCTTGACGAAGTTCCTGCAGGCCGTCTTGTGGTCGATGTGGCTGAGCAGGCCTTCGTGGATCATGTGATCGATCGTTTCGAAGGCCAGGTACGGGTTGATCGCGCTCACGCCGTAGCCGATCAGCAGCGAGAAGTGGTGCACCTCGCGCGCTTCACCGGTCTCGAGCACGAGGCTCGCGCGCGTGCGCAGGCCTTCGCGGATCAGGTAGTGATGCAGGCCCGCCACCGCCATCAGCGCCGGGATCGGCGCGAAATCCTTGTTGACCCCGCGGTCGCTCAGGATGATGACGTTGACCTCTTCTTCCTCGATCAGGCGCCGCGCCATCAGGCGCAGCTCTTCCATCGACTTCACCAGGCCCTTTTCGCCGCGGCTCACGCGGAACAGGATCGGCAGTACGCCAACGCGCAGGCCCGGCAGGTCCATGCGACGGATCCGCGCGAACTCTTCGTTGGTGACGATCGGATACTTGAGCTCGAGGCGGCGGCAATCCGCCGGCTGCGGGTTCAGCAGGTTGCCTTCGGAGCCCAAGCGCGTCTCGGCCGAGGTGACGATCTCTTCGCGGATGCAGTCGATCGGCGGGTTCGTGACCTGCGCGAACAGCTGCTTGAAGTAGTCGTACAGCAGGCGCGGCCTGGCCGAGAGCACGGCCAGCGGAGTGTCGTTGCCCATCGAGCCCACGGCCTCGACACCGTCGCGCGCCATCGGCGTCAGGATGATGCGCTGGTCCTCGAACGTGTAGCCGAACGCGATCTGCCGCTGCAGCAGCGAGTCGGAATCGGGCTGCGGCAGTTCGGGCGGTTGCGGCAAGTCGTCGACGTGAATCTGGTATTCGTCGAGCCACTCGCGGTACGGGCGCGCGGTCGCGAGCGAGTGCTTGATCTCGTCGTCCTCGACGATGCGGCCCTGTGCGGTGTCGACCAGAAACATCTTGCCGGGCTGCAGCCGGCCCTTGCAGACAACGTCTTCCGGCGGCACGTCGAGCACGCCGGCTTCCGACGCCAGGATGACGAGGTCGTCCTTCGTGACGTAGTAGCGACCCGGGCGCAGGCCGTTGCGGTCGAGCACGGCACCGATCTGCGTCCCATCGGTGAACGAGATCGAGGCGGGACCGTCCCACGGCTCCATCAGGCTCGAGTGGTACTGGTAGAACGCGCGCTTCTCATCGTCCATCGACTCGTGGTTCGACCACGGCTCGGGAATCATCATCATCACGGCGTGCGGGAGCGAGCGGCCGGAGAGATAGAGCAGTTCGAGCGTGTTGTCGAACATGCCCGAGTCGCTGCCGTTCGGGTTGATGATCGGCCGGATCTTCCTGATGTCGTCGCCGAACGCCTCGGCCTCGAAACGGGCCTCGCGCGCGTGCATCCAGTTGGAGTTGCCGCGGACCGTGTTGATCTCGCCGTTGTGCGCGATGTAGCGGTAGGGGTGCGCGCGGTCCCAGCTCGGGAACGTGTTGGTGCTGAAGCGCGAATGGACCAGCGCCAGCGCGGTCTCCACCAGCGGGTTGTGCAGGTCGGTGAAGTACTGGTCGAGCTGCGTGGTGAGCAGCATGCCCTTGTAGACGATCGTGCGAGCCGAGAGGCTCACGATGTACCAGTACTCGGCGCCCGAGAGCGTCGAGGTGCGGATTTCGTTGTAGGCGCGCTTGCGGACCACGTAGAGCTTGCGCTCGAACGACAGGTCGTCGGCGATGTCGGGGCTGCGGGCGATGAACACCTGCCGCATGAACGGCTCGCACGAGCGCGCGGTCTCGCCGAGCATGCCGTTGCTGGTCGGCACGGTGCGCCAGCCAAGCACGGTCATGCCTTCCGACTGCACGACCTGTTCGAATTTCTGCTCGACCTGGCGGCGGACGGTTGGATTGCGCGGCAGGAATATGATGCCGCTGCCGTACTGGCCGGCCGCGGGCAGCGGGATGCGCGCCTTGCGGCACACCTCTTCGTTGAAGGCATGCGGCATCTGCAGCAGCACGCCGGCGCCGTCGCCCGTGTTGATCTCACAGCCGCAGGCGCCACGGTGGTCCAGGTTCTTCAGTACCTGGATCGCCTGCTCGAGGACGCGGTGCGACTTGTGACCCTTGATGTTGACGACGAACCCCTGGCCACAGGCGTCGTGCTCGTTGCGCGGGTCGTAGAGGCCTTGCCTGGCGGGCGGGCCCAGCTGCACGGGCTTGTCCTCGTGGACGCCGTCGATCGCATCCGTCGCAGAGGTAATCGGTTGCTGTGCGCTCATCGTCGGCCCTGCCTGTGGTTCTCAGACGTCGCTCAGGGGCAAGCAGCGGCCGCAGCTCGCGGGGAGCCGGCCCTCCTGTACCTGTCGACGGTCGTGGATACGTGACTGATATGACACGTGATTCCGGCTGCGTCAATGCACTGCAACAAAGTGGTCTAAGTCTCGGCCCGGACGCCATTTCGCCGTGGTTGGACGGGGGTAGCGCGGGGCGGCCCATTGCTGCTAGCGTGCGCCGCGCGGGGGAGACAAAAACAAAGGGGATTCAAATGGATGCATCGACGGCAGCCGGCACGGTTGGAGCCGGAATCGGAGTCTTTCTGTTGGTCCTGGTGGTGGTTGGCGCCATCAGCGGGCTGATTGTCGGCGGCATCGCCCGCTTCCTGTTGCCTGGACCGGATGCCATGAGCTGGCTCCGAACGATCGGCTATGGCATCGGCGGCTCGTTCGTGGGCGGCCTGGTCGGCCGACTGCTGCACGTCCCCCAGTCCCTCAGTTTCGTGCTGTCGGTCGCGTGCGCCGCCGGCTTGATCTGGTTCTTCACGCGCCGCAACAAGCCCGCGGCCTGAGACCTGGTCCAGAGTCAAGCTCTTGTAACCAGTTGATTTATAAGGATTAACAGATCGACCAGGAAACAGCCTTGGCCGACTCTGGTAGCTTGGCCGGACTTTAGGGTCGACGTTTCCGTCCCAATCGGATCCAGGCGAACCGGCGGCCGCCCCCGCAGCCACTCGTGGGGGCTTTGCGCCGGCCGCGCCCACAACGTGATTCGTGTCACTGCGCCGCAACCTCGTTTTGACCGAGGCCCCCCTGGACCCGTACACCGACACGGCCGGACTGCACAGCTAAGGAGCCCAACCATGGCACACCACCGAACCGCGCGTATGGGTGCGAAGCCGAGCCTGACAGCCCTCGTGGCGTTGGCGGCGCTCGCCCTCGTTTTGCCCGGCGGCAGCGCCCTGGCGGACAAGCAGCCGGCGTCAACTGACGTGGTCGACATCGCCCTGGCCATCGAGCGCGGCGTCGGCACCGTGCAGGAGGGCGTCGTCTCCTGGTACGGCGCGCAGTTCCAGGACCGCAAGACCGCAAGCGGCGAGCGATTCGATTCCGGTGCGTTCACGATGGCGCACCCGAGACTGCCTTTCGGCACGATGGTGCGCGTGACCAACCTGCGTAACGGCCGCAGCGTGGTCGTCCGGGTCAACGACCGCGGCCCGTTCGTCGGCAAACGCATCGCAGACCTGTCGCAGGCAGCCGCGTCCGAGATCGGCATGATGCGCAAGGGCGTGGCCCGGGCGCGCATCGAAGTGCTCGACGGGGAAGCGGCGTCCACCACGACCTCCTGACTGTCCCGTCCAAGGTTTTCGTGACGCAAGCGATCCCGGGCGAGAGCCGGTTGGAAAGACTGGTGGCCGCAGTGCTGCGCACGGTGCTGCGCGCGACCCTGCTGCCGACATTCCGTGCCGGGCGACCAGTTGCCGAGCAGCGTCGCCGGCTCGCGCTCGTCACGCGGCTGACGCTCCCGGCGCGCGGCGTCGATTTCACGGCCGCCACTCGCGGTGGCGTACCCGGCGAGTTCGCACAGACCCGCGGCCTCGCGACCACTCGAGGCGAAGTGCTGTACCTGCACGGGGGTGCCTATTGCGTCGGCTCGCCCGCGACGCATCGCGCCATCTCCAGTCACCTAGCGCGCCGCACGTCAGCCCGCGTCTTCGTCGCGGACTACCGGCTCGCGCCGGAGCATCCATTTCCGGCGGCTGTCGACGACGCCGTCGCAGCCTATCGCGCGCTGCTGCGTGACGGCGGCTCGCCTCAACGGATCGCGATCATCGGCGATTCAGCCGGCGGTGGCCTCGCGCTTGCGACGGCGCTGCGATTGCGCGAACTTGGTGAACCGTTGCCCGCAGCGCTCGTGCTGTTCTCACCCTGGGTCGATCTCGGCACCCCAGACCGGGGCGTCGAACCCGCGGGCGAGACGATGCTGTCACGCGCGTGGACTGCAGAATGCGCGCGACTGTACCTCGGCGGCCGCGACAGTAACGATCCGCTGGCTTCGCCGATCAACGGCGACCTGCGTGGACTGCCGCCGATGCTGGTGCAGGTGGGGCAGGATGAACTGCTGTTGCCCGACGCGCGGCGCCTGCAGTCGGCTCTCGCTGCCGCAGGTGTGCCGGTCGAGTTGCAGGAATACCCGCGCCGCTGGCACGTGTTCCAGGTCAACGCGGGCGTGCTTGCGGATGCCGACCGCGCACTCGCTGTGGTCGCACGGTTCCTTGGTGAGCGCGGACTGAACTAGAGCGCTGCGCTGGTCTGCGGCACCGGCAGCGCGACGTGCCCTGCGCCGGATGGATCGCTGGCCGTCAGCGAATCTTCCGCGTGCCCGCGCGACGCGTTGCGCGGCAGGTGTTGCTCGATGAAGGCGACGATGTCGCCGAGCGCTTGCTTCGCTTCCGGCAGCATCGAGAACAGCGGAAATACGTGCGGCATGTCCGGCCAGACGTCGATGCGCGAGTTCGTGCCGGCCTGCTGTGCGCGATCGTGCGCGCGCACCGAATCGTCGAGCAGCATCTCGGTGGAGCCAGCCATGAAAAACAACGGCGGCAGGTTGGCCCAGTTGCCGTACAGCGGCGAGACGAGTGGGTGCGTGCGGTCGAGATCCGGGCAGTACATCGACGGCAGCAGGTCGCTCGCGCCCGCGCTGAACATCGGATCGGCATTCGCGTTGTAGCGGATCGACGGGCCGCCCAGCGCAATGTCAGTCGCCGGCGACAGCAGGACTGCGCACCACGGCAGCGGCAACTGTGCGTCACGCGCCCGCATCAGCGTGATCAGCGAGAGGTTGCCGCCTGCGGAATCGCCCGCGATGACCTGCGGCCTTGTTTCTGCGCTTGCCACCATCGATCGATATGCCGCGAGGCAATCATCCACGGCCGCGGGGAACGGATGTTCCGGCGCGAGCCGGTAGTCCACCAGCAGGACGCGCAGTCCGGTCAGGGCCGACAGTTTCGCGGCGAACGTGCCGTACAGAGCTGGCAGGTGCACGCACCATGCGCCGCCATGCAGGTAGAGCAGCGTGCCCTTGCGGGCAGCGAGTTCCGGCGCGCCGTACCAGGTGGCACGCACGCCTGCGATCGTGACCTGCTCGGTCGGGCAATCACCGATGCGCTTCGCCAGTCGCCTGTCGGTTTTCGCGGTGTGGCGGCGGATCTCGTCAATGGCCAGTCCCGGCCGCCACATCGGTTTGACGGTCAGGCGGAGGAGGGCGTTGATGATGCGCGCGCGGAAACTCGGCATGGCAGTGCTCGTCCTGGGTCCAAGTCCATTGTCCGGTGCAGTGGCGGCCCGCGCATCCGGCACGATACGTAGCGGCGGCCAACCAGCACGCTAGACGGCTGGCTTGGCGGTCATGCGCTCGACCAGCTTGCGCTGCGGACTGCGCAGCAGGGGGCTGAACAGCGCGACGAAGTGGCGGATGCCTTCGCGGATGTCGGACGACTGGATGGTGCGCCGACGGTCGACGACCTGCCGGTGCGTGAACCACTGTGTCAGCACGATCCACGCGTTGGTCGTGAGCAGATCCAGCTGGTCGGGCGTAGCGTCCATCCAGCCGGCAGCCACCATCGAGTCGAAGATCGCACGCGAACGGACGCGCACCCGCTCGGCCAGGTCGCGATAGCGCTCCTTCAGGCCAGGCACGTCCCGCAGCAGCGAGTTGACGTCACAGTAGAAGAACCGGAACTCCCACAGGTGCCCGAAGATGTCGTCGAGGTACCGCAGCACCGTGTCGAACGTCTGCGTCTCGCCTGCGCGCGGGGCGAGGATTGCCTCGAGTTGCGTTTCGATGCGCTCGTACAGGCAGAGGACGATCTCTTCCTTGTTGGCAAAGTGGTAGTAGAGGTTGCCGGGGCTGATCGCGAGCCGCGCTGCTATGTGCCGGGTCGAAACCGCGTGCGAGCCGTCCGCGTTGAACAGGGCGAGGGCCGCTTCGAGGATGCGGTCGCGCGTATCGGGTGTGTCTGCGGTCGAGCGCTTCTTGCTTGGCATCGGTGCCGGAACCGGCTGTTTTGCAGCGCAAAGTATACGCGGGGAGCGATGGGGATTGACACGTGGCGCCGGCTCCGGCATCCTTATTAGAACAATTGTTCTAATAGTTGGTCCCACGCCGGAGCGACAAGATGACCAAGTACCTGCGGTTCATGAGCGTCTACCTGCTCGCCCTCACCACCGTTGCCGGCATCCTGCTGGGCGGCGCGTGGATGTGGCTCGGCTTCGCCGTGATCTACTCGATCATGATTTTCGGCGACGAGTTCTTCGGGGACTACTTCGCGGAACCGCAGTACCGCCACCCGCGGCTGCTGAACTCGCTGCTCTACTTGACGTTGCCGACGCTGTTCCTGCTCTGCGTCGCCATGGCGTGGATGGCCGGTTCAGGCGACCTGCTGGGTCTCGGTGCGTGGGTGCAGGCCAACGTCGGCGTCGACCTGTTCGCACGTCGCGCAGCCACGTCGGCGTGGCATTGGCTGGGCGGCATCCTGTCGTCCGGCATCACGTTCGCGGCACTCGGTACCAACGTCGGGCACGAACTCACCCACCGCACGACCGACCGCGGCGCGATGGTCGCCGGGCGCTGGCTGCTCGCCGTCACGTTCGACGCCGAGTTTTCCATCGAGCACGTGTACGGACATCACCGCCGCCTGGCCACGACGGCGGACCCGGCGTCTGCGCGGCGCGGCGAGCATTTCTACTCGTTCCTGCGGCGATCGGTGGTCGGGCAGACGAAGAGCGCCTTCGCGCTGGAACAGCAGCGTCTGCAGACCCTGGGGCATGGCACCTGGTCGCTTCACAACCGGTACCTTCGCGGGTGGCTGATGTCGGCGGCCATCGTCGGCGCCTTCGCCATCGCGGGCGGTGCATCCGCGGTCATCGTCTTCGTGCTTTCGGCCGTGGCAGGGCGGACCGTGCTCGAGGCCGTCAATTACTTCGAGCACTACGGGCTCATTCGCGAGCCGGGCCAACCCGTCGAGCCGCGCCACTCGTGGAATTCCAACAAGCGCCTGAGCAACGTCGTGCTGTTCAACCTGGCGCGGCATTCGCACCACCATGCCGAGGGCGACGCCCAGTTCTGGCAACTGCGTTCGAACCGTGAGGCACCCACGCTGCCGTATGGTTACCTCACGTGCATGCTGCTCGTCTACCTGGTGCCTGGCTGGTATCGCAACCGCATGACGCCGCTGCTGCTCGAGTGGGATCGCCACTACGCCAGCGCGGGCGAGCGCCGCCTGGCCGCGGCCGCCAACCGCGAGAGCGGCGTGCCGGCACTGCAGCTCGCCGCGCAGGGGCGCTGATCTTGTTGCGTGACTTGTTCAAGCGCCGCGAGCCTGAAGCGGCGCGAGTCAGCGTGGAACCCTTCGGCTGGGAGTTCGACGTGGCTCCCGGCCAGACGATCCTGCAGGCAGCGCTCGCCAAGGGCCTGCCGTGGCCGTCGCGTTGTCGCGTCGGCAGTTGCACGACCTGCCGCTGCCGGCTGATCGAGGGCGACGTGCGCGCGCTCACCGATACTTCTTACGTGCTGTCGCGCGAACAGCTCGACCAGCGCTATGTCCTGGCCTGCCAGTCGCAGCCGAAAGGCCACGTGCGCGTGCATCTGGACCGCATGAAGGCTACGCTCGCCGCGGATGCCGCCGGGCAACCTGCCACTCCTGCCGACTGAACCGCTGCGGCTCGACCTGCCTGACGCCGACGTCCGCCTGTGGCCGCGGGCTTTCGCTCCCGACGAGGCCGACGAGTTGCTGGCCGCCCTGCTCACGGGCATCGCATGGCAACAGGAAGACATCGTGCTGTTCGGCGAGCGACGCCGCGTGCCCCGGCTGGTTGCGTGGCACGGCGATCCCGGAACGGCCTACACGTACTCAGGTACCGCGCACGAGCCGCTGCCGTGGACACCTGCGCTGCAACGCATCCGGGGCCGAGTCCAGGACCTCACCGGGCATTCCTATAACAGCGTTCTGCTCAATCGCTACCGCAACGGCCGGGACGGCATGGGCTGGCACGCGGACGACGAGCGCGAACTCGGGCGCGATCCCGCGATTGCCTCGGTCTCGCTCGGTGCGACACGGTGTTTCAAACTGCGGCACCGTCGCCTGCGCGATGCGGTCGCAACGATTGATCTCGCGCACGGCGACCTGTTGCTGATGGCGGGTCCCACGCAGCATGCCTACGTCCATGCGGTGCCGAAGACAGCACGCGCCGTCGACGAGCGCGTCAACCTGACCTTCCGGCTGCTGGGCCCGCGCTAGATTCACGTGATGCCCGCTGCGGCATTGCTCAAATGTGACTGGTAGACTGTCGGCAAACAAGCATGTGGCGCTCGCAGGCGCCGTATTCAGACGGGGGCGAGATGAAGGGGTTCCGTTGGCTGAAGCCGTTGCTCGGCTGCGTACTGCTGCTCGGCAGCGGCGCACTCTGGGCGGTCGACGGCAAGGCCCAGTTCAATCCCTGTATCGCGTGTCACGGCAGCAAGGCTGAAGGCAACGCGGCGCTCGGTGCCCCGGCGATCGCTGGCCAGGACGCGGCGTACCTGCAGCGGCAGCTGCAGCATTTTCGTGCGGGCAGGCGCGGCACGCACAAGTCCGACACGTTCGGTGCGCAGATGCGTGCCGCCGGCGCATCGACGCTCAAGGACGACGCGGCGGTCGCTGCCGTGGCCGCCCACGTCGCCACGTTGCCGAAGACCCGGCCGGCCGCAGCGGCCAACGGTGACTTGCGCAATGGCAACAACCTCTACCACGGCAAGTGCGGCGCCTGTCACGGCGGGCGCGCCGAGGGCAATCCCGCGCTCAAGGCGCCGCGGCTCGCGGGTCTCGATGCCGCCTACATCAGGCGCCAGTTTTCGTATTTCCGCGACGGCGTGCGTGGCACGGACCCCAAGGACGTTCCCGGTCGGCAGATGGCCATGATGGCCAGGACCCTGCCGACCGAGCGCGACCTCGACGACGTCATCGCCTTCATCCACCAGCAGGGCCGGCCGCAGTGAGGCGCCTGGTCGCGCTGCTGCTGGCGGTCGCCTGTGCGAGTGGCACGCGCGCCAGCACCCAGCCCGACATCACGCTCAACCAGCGTTGCCCGCCGGGTTTCGAGAAGACCGCGGCGGGCGTTTGCGAACTGCGCACGCTCTACCAGTTCTACGACTCGCTCGAAAATCGCGGCGTGGGCGGTACGCGTACGGCCCTGCCGCCACACCGCGACGGTTTCACGCCGCAGCAGATCGACCTCGGGCGCTACCTGTTCTTCGATCCGTTGCTCTCCGGCGACGGCACCCTGTCGTGTGCCAGCTGCCATCGCCCCGACATGGGCCTGGCCGACGGGCGGGCGCGTTCGATCGGCATCCACGGCGAGGATGCCGGCCGCGCCGCGCCGACGCTGTGGAACGTGGCGTTCCTGCAGCGCTTCTTCTGGGACGCCCGCGCCAATTCGCTGGAGGCGCAGGCAGCGGGACCGCTGTACTCGCCGCGCGAGATGGGTAACGACCCGGCGCGCCTGGTCGCGAGCCTCAATCGCAACGCCACCTACCGCCGGCTGTTCCGTGAGGCGTTCCCGCGCGAGGCGGCGGGCCCGGTCACCGAGCGGCAGGTCCAGGCGGCGCTCGCGGCGTTCCAGACCTCGCTCATCTCGCTCAACAGCCGCTACGACCGCTACGTCCACGGGTACGCCGAAGCGTTGAGCCCGCGCGAAATCGAGGGCCTGAACGTATTCCGCTCGTTCGTGGCGCGCTGCTCGGAGTGCCACACGCCGCCGCTGTTCACCAACGAACAGATCGCCGTGATCGGCGCGCCGGAACCACGGGGCCGGCCGTTCGACGTCGGCGCCGAGGCCACGTTCGACAGCCCGAAACTGAAGGGCGGCTTCAAGGTGCCGACCCTGCGCAACGTCACGCGCACCGCGCCGTACATGCATTCCGGCGCATTCACGCAGTTGCGCGACGCCGTTGAGTTCTACAACAAGGGACGCGGGCATGCCGTGCCGAAAGGCATGCACCTGTACCTGCACTGGCACATCACGGATCCGCGACTGACTGCGGCCGAGATCGACCGGGTCGTGGACTTCCTCGGTGCGCTCACCGACGAGGCGTTCACCCCGGCCACGCCGGCGCGGGTGCCTTCCGGACTGACGCCGATCGGCCAACCGAACCGCACCGCTGCCTTGTCGGCGCGCAAGTGATCCAGGGAGAACGATGATGAAGAAAGGCCTGCTGTTCGGACTGCTCGCCGCCGTCGTGGCGTTTGGTGCCGGCGCGTATTTCGGTCGATCCACCAAGCAGGACGTGGTGATCAGTTCGTCCACGTCCGGCGCAAGCTATGGCGGCGGCTTCAAGGCCGCGGGCGACGCCGCGGAGGCTTTGAAGACGGCAGCCGCGTCCGGTGCGCTCAAGTCCGTGGCCGGTCCCGCACCGACCAACGTCGTCGTGGTCAAGAACGGCGAGTCGATCCAGGCGGCGGTCAAGGCGGCGCCCTCCGGCACCATCATCCGCGTGATGCCGGGCACGTATCACGAGACCGTCTACGTCGACAAGGACGACATCCGCATCATCGGCGTCATCGAGGAGGGCCGCCGCGCCGTGCTCGACGGGCAGAAGAAGCTGAACGACGCCATCCTCTACTCGGGCAACAGCTTCGTCGCCGAGAACCTGGAGATCCGCAACTACAAGGGCAACGGGATCATGGGGCAGGCGGGCAACAATTTCGAGATCCGCAACAACGTGATCGCGGATGCCGGCGTGTACGGCATTTTCCCGCAGCTCGGCCAGAACGGCATCGTCGAGCACAACGTGGTGTCCGGCATCGCCGACGCCGCCATCTACATCGGCATGAGCGACAACATCCACGTGGCGCACAACGACGTGTTCGACAGCGTCGCCGGCATCGAGATCGAGAACAGCCGCCACTGCATCGTCGAGCACAACTACGTGCACAACAACTCGGGCGGCCTGCTCGCGTTCGTCACGCCCGGTCTGCCGATCAAGACCACGATCGATGTGATCCTGCGCAACAATTTCGTCGTCGGCAACAATCACGCGAACTTCGGCGCGCCGGGTTCCACGGTCGCAGGCATTCCCGCGGGCACCGGCATCCTGGTGATGGCCGCCGACGACGTGGTGATCGAAGGCAACATCATCTCCGACAACAAGGTGGCCGGCGTCATCATCACGGACCACGCCAATGCGGCCAACATCACCGTCGACCCCGAGTCCGAGCCCAATTCGGACCGCGTCAGCATCCTCGACAACGTGATGCTCAGGAACGGCTACGACACCATCAAGGAAGTCAAGGCGCTGATGCTCACCGAGGGCAAGCGTGGCGGTGCGCTCGACATCGTGCGCGTCGGGCCGAGTCCCGGCAGCTGCATCATCAACCGGCACCAGTACGTCACCGCGGGTGTCGGCGATTTTGCCGAGTGCGCGTTCACCAACACGGCCGCGACATCGACCTACCTGCTGCCGCCGGTGCCGCCGCGCGTGATCAAGCCCGATGAGCGCGGCAAGGTCGTGTTTCTCGGCATCTGCAGCGGTTGCCACATCTACAACGGCCGCATGATCGGCCCACCGGTGCAGGTCATCCAGGCGCTGTACCTCGACAACCCGCAGGGCATTGCCGACTACATCGCGAAGCCGGTGAAGAAGCGCGACGATTATCCGGAGATGCCGCCGCAGGACTACCTCGATCCGCAGACGCGCCTCGCGGTGGCCAGGTACATGCTCGACGTCAGGAACTGAACGAGCCGTAACAAGATGAACCATGCATTGGGGGATTCGATGATTCAACGCAACCGTAAATTAAGGCGTGCCATGGCCGCCGCTATCGCGGGCAACCTGGCCGTCGCGGCGTTCGCCATGCCCGGGCCTGCCCTCGCGCAGGGCGTCGAGGCGGTCCCTTCCGTTCTCGAGGAAATCGTCGTCACCGCGCAGCGCCGCGAACAGGTGCTGCAGGAGGTGCCGATCACGATCCAGGTCGTGGGCAACGAACTGCTGAATGACGTGGCGGCGGAGGACATGGGCGACTTGAACGGCTTCGTGCCTGGTCTCGTCGTCTCGAGCGACAGCCCGACGCAGCCGAAGTACCAGATCCGCGGGATCCAGACCGGTGACTTCGGCGTCGGCACGGACTCCGCGGTCGGCGTCTACGTCGATGGCGTCTACAGCGCGCGCACCGGCTCATCGCTGCTTGCGTTCAACGACATCGAGCGCATCGAGGTGCTCAAGGGACCGCAAGGCACGCTCTTCGGCCGCAACAGCGCTGCGGGTGCGATCTCTATCATTACGCGCCAGCCGGTCGACGAGCTCGATGCCTTCCTGCGCGTGCGTGTCGGCGAGTACAACAAGCAACGCGTGGACGGCATGATCAACGTGCCGATCGCCGACAACCTCGCGCTGCGCGTGAACGGCGTGTGGAACCAGAGCGACGGCTGGGTCGAGGACGCGGCCACGGGGAAGGACCTGTGGCCCGAGGACAACTGGGCGACACGGGCTGCGCTCAAGTGGGACATCACTGACTCGACGTCGGCGACGCTGACGTGGGACCACGACGAACTGGACCAGTTCGCGCGCCCGGCGATCGGGTTGGTTGCGCTCGGCCCCGACGACACCGAGCGCGCGCCGTATCCCGCCGATTCGACGCGGTATCTGAACCCGCTCAAGGCCAAGGTCTATAACGACGTGATCGGCAACGAGGAATCGCGCCAGCTCGACGGCGTGAATCTTTTCATCGATCACGACTTTGGCTGGGGTGACTTCCGCTCCACGACGGCGTGGCGCACATTCGAAACGGTCAACCGCGAGGACGAGGACGGCACCAACCACAGTTTCCTTTACTTCGACACGGCCAACGTCGAGGACAACGAGAGCTGGTACCAGGAATTCAAGTTCTCCGGGCAGATCGGCAGCGTCGACTGGGTCGCAGGCGTCAGCTATTACGCCGAGGACGCCAAGCAGACGAGCGACACCCACGCAACCACCGACAGCATCGACACGGTGCTGCTGAACCTGGGGCTCTCGGCCACGCCGGACGGCACACTGTTCGGCTTCACCAGCGACGTGCTGGCAGCCAACGGCATCCCGGCAACGATGCGCGGCTTCGGTTGGCGTGAGGCCATGTTCAACGAGGGCAGCTTCAATGCCGCTGCCGTGTTCGGCGACGCCATCTGGCACGCGACCGACCGCCTTAACGTCACCTTCGGTCTGCGCTACACGCACGACGAAAAGCAGTTCAGCTGGTTCAACGGTCCGCGCGAGGCGCCGGAGCTGGACGCGACGATTGCGGCGCTGGAGGCCTTCGGCTTCTTCCAGCAGTTTCCCATCCCGCCGCAGGCCTACTTTTTCGACGTGGTGTTCGACCTGAGCGCGCTCGGGCTCGAGGGCCGGAAGGTCAAGCTCGACGACTCCTGGGACGACATCAGCCCGCGCCTCGTCGTGGACTACAAGGTGACTCCGGACGTCATGGTCTTCGGCTCGCTGGCGAAGGGCTACAAGGCAGGCGGTTACAACAGCGTCGAGGTCGGGTCGCGCTTCGACAACGAGGACGTCTGGAACCTCGAGGGCGGCGTGAAGAGCCTGTTCGCCGACATCGGGGTGATACTGAACGCTTCGGCCTTCTACTACATCTACGACAACAAGCAGTCGATCTCGCTCGTCACCGGCGTCAACGGCTCTGGCATCCCGCAGTACGTCGTCGACTCGAGCGACGAGGAAGCCGTTGGCCTGGAAGTCGAGGCCCGCTGGCAGCCCATCGATGCCCTCACCTTCACCGCCAACCTCGCGTTGATCGACGCGACCTACAAGGAGAAGTTCGTGGGCGAGGGCGCTGATCGCCGCGACCTGGCCGGCGAGCCGACGGGCGAGCCGTATGTGTCGGCAGCCGTCGGCGCCAGTTACGTCTGGAATCTGAGCCAGTACGGCCTGCTCGACGCCTCCGTGA
>JBAVIQ010000183.1:0-6304 GCA_049687035.1 Steroidobacteraceae bacterium | reverse complement strand
GACCAGGTGAAGCAGACGCGCTCGGCCTGGATCTACAACGCCGGGCAGCGCCGCGTGCGCCGCGCACCAGACCTGGCGTATGACAACTTCACGGATGGCACGGAGGGCATGCGCACGTCCGACCAGTTCGATGCCTGGAACGGAGCACCGGACCGCTACGACTGGAAGCTGGTCGGCAAGAAGGAGATCTACATCCCCTACAACGCCTACAAGCTTGCCGACAAGAAGCTCAAGTACAAGGAAGACATCATCCGCAAGAACACGATCAACTCCGACCTGATGCGCTACGAGTTGCACCGCGTGTGGGAGGTGGAGGCCAACCTCAAGCCGGGCAGCAAGCACATCTACGGCAAGCGCGTGTTCTACCTCGACGAGGATTCGTGGACGGTGGTGTACGAAGACGCCTACGACACGCGCAAGCAGCTCTGGCGCATCGGCGTGCATCCGATGATCCAGTTCTACGACGTGAAGATCCCCTACTTCCGCGCCAACATCTGGCACGACTTGAATAGCGGTGCCAACTATGTCGCGGGCCTGGACAACGAGATCAAGACGCCGTGGAATTGGAATCAGAAGGGCAAGTGGGCCGAATTCCAGCCCGATGCGCTGCGGCGCCTGGGTACGAAATAGGCTGGGAATCCATGGGGCGTCCATGCCTCGCATGAGCTGACGATGGCCGGCTCCGGTGCTGCCGGGGCCGGCTGGTTTGCGGCAGGGGGAGTCCCGCCGCGGGGGAATGCTGAATGAAACACCGGGCGGGAATTGCCTGCGCCCTGTTGGGCGCGAGCCTGTGCCTCGCGGCATCTGCGCGCGGCGAGGACAAGACGGAGGCGGCCAGGCCGACGCCAGCGCAGCGCGTCGTCGTCGATGTCCGCAGCGACCGTATCCTGCTGCTCGACATCACGCAGGTCGACAAGCGCATCACCGCGGTCGGTGAACGCGGCTTCACGCTCGTCTCCGACGATGGCGGACAGACGTGGAAGGGAGTTGCGACCCCGGTCACGCGCACCCTGACGGGAGTAGCGTTCAAGGACGCCAAGGTGGGTGTTGCCGTGGGTCACGGCGGCTCGTTCGTGCGTACCGAGGACGGCGGCGCCACCTGGTCGCAGGTGACCGTGGACGAGGCCGGGCCGGATTCGTTGCTCGGCGTCACGCACGTCGCTGGCGATCACTTCATCGCATACGGTGCGTTTGGCCTCTATTTCGATTCGCAGGACGCAGGCAGGACCTGGCAGCGCACCACCGTGCTGTCGGAAGACTTCGACCGTCACATCTCGCAGGTCATCGTCGTCGGCACGTCGCTGCTGATGGTGGCGGAGTCCGGCACGCTCGCCCGCTCTGACGACGGCGGCGCCACCTGGACAGCGCTCACTTCGCCGTACCAGGGTTCGTACTTCGGCGCGCTCACGGTGAAGGACGGCAGCGTCCTCGCGTTCGGCATGCGCGGCAACGTCTATCGTTCGCTCGACCTCGGCGCGACCTGGCAGAAGATCGAAACCGGCACGACCACGTCTTTCATGTCGGGCCGGCAACTCGCCGACGGGCGCGTGATGCTCGTCGGCAACACCGGCCTGATCGCGGAAAGCGCCGACAACGGCCAGAGTTTCGTGTTGCACTCGGCCAAGCCCGGCAAGGGCTTTGCGGCGCTCGTGGAAAAGCCCGGCGGCGGCATCCTCTTCGCGGGCGAAAGCGGCGTCACGCCGCTCGACCCGGCCTGGCTCAAGACCCGGTAACGGCACCGCCCGAGGACAATGAACATGACGCATGACCTCAAAGCCGGCGTAAGGGCCGACGATGCTCAGATCGAGAAGCTGCAGTTCACGCCAGACTGGGTCGGCAAGATTTCCTACTGGATCTTCCACAACCGCAAACCGCTGCTGATCCTGTTCATCCTGATCACGATCCTGCTGGGTGCGATGGCCAGCCAGCTGCGCGTGCAGGCGGCATTCACCAAGATGATCCCGCTGAAGCACCCGTACATGGCGACGTTCCTGGAGTACCGGTCGGACTTCGGCGGCGCCAACAAGGTGCTGGTCGCGCTGCAGAACAAGAAGGGCGCCATTTACGACAAGCAGTTCATGGACTCGCTGCGCAAGGTGACCGAGGAAGTCTTCTACATCCCCGGCGTCGAGCGCAGTTCGGTGGCCTCGCTCTTCACCTCGAACGTGCGCTACACCGAGGTC
The DNA here is from genome assembly GCA_049687035.1 of Steroidobacteraceae bacterium. Taxonomy (GTDB): domain Bacteria; phylum Pseudomonadota; class Gammaproteobacteria; order Steroidobacterales; family Steroidobacteraceae; genus RPQJ01. The sequence continues at coordinate 4,121 of JBAVIQ010000183.1, read as the reverse complement.
GTCGAGGACGGCTTCCGCGGCGGCAACGTGGTGTCCGCCGATTTTGCGGGCACGCCGGAACAGATGGCGAAAGTGCAGGAGAACCTGCTCAAGTCCGACTGGGTCGGGCGCCTGGTCTCGAACGACCAGACCTCGGCGATGGTCGTGGCGACACTGATGGAGAACGACCCGAAAACCGGCGAGCGCCTCGACCTGCAGGAGATCGCGGCGCAGCTCGAGGGGATCCGCGCCAAGTACGAGAACGAAAACACCGGCGTCCACATCATCGGCTTTGCCAAGGCGGTGGGCGACATTGCCAAGGGTGCGGCCGGCGTGCTCGTGTTTTTCGGCATCGCGTTCGTGATCACCGCGCTGCTGCTGTATTGGTATTCCGGCTCGCTGATGATCACGGCACTCGCGCTGATCTGCGCGATCGTGCCCGTCATCTGGCTGCTCGGCCTGCTGCCGGTCTTCGGTTTAGGGCTAGACCCTATGTCGATCCTGGTGCCGTTCCTGATCTTCTCCATCGCGGTATCGCACGCCGTGCAGATGACGAACGCCTGGCGGCTCGAGACGCTGCATGGCGCAGACGGCATCACTGCGTCAACGCATTCGTTCCAGAAACTGTTCATCCCGGGCGCGATGGCGTTGCTCGCCAATGCGCTCGGCTTCATGGTCATCGCGTTCGTCGAGATCGAGATCGTGCGCGAGCTCGCCTTCACGGCGACGATCGGCGTCACGGTGATGATCATCACCAACAAGATGCTGCTGCCGATCCTGCTTTCGTACTACAGGTTCACGCCGGAGCAGGCATCGAAGCTGGCCGGCAAGGAAACGGCGGGTGACTGGTTCTGGGAGCGCATCGGTCCGCTGGCGACGAAGAAGGTCGCCTGGGTGCCGATCCTGATCGGCCTCGGCCTGCTGGCGTTCGGCCTGTCGCAGGCGCGACACCTGCACATCGGCGACCTCGGCAAGGGCGTGCCCGAGCTGCGGCCCGACTCGCGCTATAACCAGGACGTGGACATGATCACGAGCCACTTCGCGATTGGCGTGGACCTGCTGCAGGTCATCGCCGAGGCGAAGCCTGAGAACGACGACGACTCGCCCTGCGTCGATCGCGAAGTCATGGACAAGATCGAGGACTTCGAATTCCAGATGCGCCAGGTCGAAGGCGTGGCGACGGTGCGCAGCCTCGCCGGCTTCGTCAAGTCGATGACGCAGTCGTTCGCGGAGACCTTTGCCAAGTGGCGCATGCTGCCGGAGAGTCGCGCACAGATCGCGCAGGGCGTGGGTTACGCCACGCGCATGGGCAACGAGTTCATGAACTCCCGCTGCACGGCGATGCCGATCAGCATCTACACGACCGACCACCAGGCGCAGACGATCGAGCACATCGTCAAGGTAGTGAAGGACTTCAAGGCGGCCGGCGGCGACACCGAGCGCGTCACCTTCCGGCTCGCGAGCGGCAACGTCGGCGTGATGGCGGCCACGAACGAGGCCGTCGAGGCGGCCGACAAGTGGGTAAACCTCGCGCTGTTCGCATCCGTGATGTTGCTGTGCATTATCACGTTCCGTTCGTTCCCGATTACGCTTTGCATCATCCTGCCGCTCGCGCTGGTCACGATCCTGTGCAACGCGCTGATGGCGATCCTGGGGATCGGCGTGAAGGTGAACACGCTGCCGGTGGTGGCCCTGGGTGTCGGCGTCGGCGTCGACTACGGCATCTACCTCTTCGAGCGCATGAAGCACGAGATGGAAGACGGGGGCCTCAAGCTCAAGGATGCGTTCGTCGAGGCGCTCAAGCAGCGCGGCACGGCGTCGGTGTTCACGGCCGTGACCATGACGATCTCGGTGGCGACGTGGACGTTCTCGGCGCTGAAGTTCCAGGCCGACATGGGCATCCTGCTCTGCTTCATGTTCCTGGTGAACATGTTTGGCGCGATCCTGCTGCTGCCGGCGCTCGCAGCGTACCTGGTTGGCGATCGCAAGGCGCCGGCCAAGGCGAAGGCCGCGTAAACGAAGACCGGGCCGCACGGCCCGGTCGTCAGGATGGTGGGAGCTGGAACCGGCGGGTGCCGGCTCCGGGCGGTTTAGCGCGTACGGCGTTCCTGGATGAGCTGGTCGAGGCGCTCGATGAACTTGTGCTCTTTCTCACTCACGAGTTCGCCGCCGATGCCCATCAGGTCGCCTTCGCGCGCCGCACGTGCGACGCGCGTGGCCAATGACAGCACGAACTCACCGTAATGCATCAGGTCTTCCGCGCTGCCGTGCGTGCCGAGCGCCTCGAGCGCGTGGCGTGCCGTCTCCAGCGCTTTTTCCTGCAGCTTGTCCGGCGTGCGGTGGCTGTTGTCCAGCGTGTAGAACCACTTACGCACGTCGTCCTGCGCATGCATGATGTGCGTGCTGCCGCCGATCTCGCTCACCAGGGGATGCGTGCTGTGGCTGGCATCGACAATGGCTTGCAGGCCCGCGGAGCGCTCGAGCATCTCGTCGAAGGCGCTGCCGCCCGAGGACGAGACCGCGATGATCACGTGATGCGGTGTATTGCGCACGGCCTGCCACTGCACAATCGTCAGCTTGTCCCTGGTCAGCATCGGCGAAACCTCCACCCTGTTCTCGTTGGTGTGGCGCGGGACGCCACGGCGCCTGCGCATTCGATGGAACGATCATACCCCGCATTCGGGAGAGGTTAAACGATGGACGTCCTGACGCAGCCCCTGTCGCTGCCCTGTGGCGCCGTGCTGCCGAACCGGCTCGCCAAGGCTGCGATGACCGAAGGGCTGGCCGATGCCTGGTTGCGCGCAACTCCTGCTCACGAGCGCCTGTACCGCACCTGGAGCGAGGGCGGGAGTGGCTTGCTGATCACCGGCAACGTGCAGGTGGACCGGTTCGACCTCGAGCGGCCCGGCAACGTCGCCGTCGACCAATCGGAACCACGCACGTTCGATCCGCAAGCCCGCGCGCGGCTTGCCGCGTGGGCCAAGGCCGGGACGGTCAACGGCAACCAGCTCTGGGTGCAGATCTCGCACGCGGGACGGCAGACGCCGCGCTATGTCACGGGCCGGCCGCTGGCGCCTTCTGCGGTGCAGCTCGACCTGCTGGGCAACTATGCGCGGCCGCGAGCCCTGACCGAGGACGAGATCGTCGATCTCATCGGCAGGTTTGCGCACGCGGCGCAGGTCGTGCGCGAGTGCGGATTCACCGGCGTGCAGGTGCACGGGGCCCACGGTTACCTGATCAGTTCGTTCCTGTCACCGATCACGAACCAGCGCACGGACGCCTGGGGCGGGTCGCTTGCGAACCGCGCCCGCTTCCTACTCGAGACGCTGCGTGCCGTACGCAAGGCTGTGGGTCGGGATTTTCCCGTGGCGCTGAAGCTGAATTCGGACGACTTCCGCAAGGGCGGTTTCTCGCACGAGGAGTGCCTGCAGGTCGTCGCGTGGCTGAACGACGAAAACGTGGACCTGCTCGAGGTCTCGGGCGGCACGTACGAACAGCCCAGGCTGATCGGCTTCGAAGGCCGGTCGGAAGACGCGATGCCCGTCCGCCGCAGTACGCGGGCCCGGGAAGCGTATTTCCTTGAGTACGCGACGGCGATCCGTCGCGTGGCCCACATGCCGTTGATGGTTACCGGCGGCTTCCGCACGCGCGCGGGCATGGCAGCCGCGCTCGGCGCTGCGCCGGGCGAGGGTGACTGCGACGTGATCGGGCTCGGGCGGCCGCTCTGCTGGCTGCCGGATTTCCCGCGCCAGTTGCTGGCCGGGGCAAGGGACCGCATCGAAGACCTCGACGATCGCCTGCGATTGCGAGAGCGCGGCTGGCTGTCACCGCAGGGCTCGAGCGTCGCAGCCAAGGCGCTCAACGCCTTCGCCGCGCAGTCCTGGTACTACTGCCAGCTCTTCCGGCTGGCGGAGGGCAAGCCCGCCGACATAACGCGCGGCGTGTTCTCGACGTTGCGTGAATACCTGGGCGCCGAGTTGAAGGCGGCGTATGCGACGCGACGCGTGTATCCAAGGGGGTAGGGGATAGCCGGTGGTGCTGTCATCGGGAAGATCGATCCCGGGCAGATGGTCGGTGAGGGCGTTCGTTCCAGGTCTTTTCCGGGCGAGCGGAAAGGCAGACACGCTCGCCCGGAAAAGACC
>JBAVIQ010000182.1:0-1594 GCA_049687035.1 Steroidobacteraceae bacterium | reverse complement strand
GATCTTCCTTCGCCAGGCGCTGCAGCGCGAGGCCCATCTTTTCCTGGTCACTCTTGGACTTCGGCTCGACGGCGACCGAGATCACCGGCTCCGGGAATTCCATCTTCTCGAGCGTGATGATGCTGTCCGGGTCGCACAGCGTGTCACCCGTCGTCACGTCCTTGAGGCCCACGGCTGCGGCGATGTCGCCAGCGCGGACTTCCTTGATCTCTTCGCGTTCGGCAGCGTGCATCTGCAGCAGGCGGCCGATGCGCTCCTTCTTGCTGCGCGCCGGGACGAACACCTGGTCGCCCGAGTTGAGCACGCCGGAATAGACGCGGAAGAACGTCAGGTTGCCGACGAACGGGTCGTTCAGGATCTTGAACGCGAGCGCGGAGAACTTGGCGTCGTCCGTGGCCGGGCGCGTGTCTTCACGGCCATCCTCGTCGATGCCCTTGACCGACGGCACTTCGTTCGGCGACGGCATGTACTCGATGACAGCGTCGAGCATCGCCTGGACGCCCTTGTTCTTGAACGCCGAGCCGCACAGCATGATGCAGATCTCGACGCGGATCGAGCGCTCGCGCAGGCCGGCCTTGATCTCCTCGATGCTGAGCTCACCGGTCTCGAGATACTTGTGCATGAGGTCGTCGTTGGCCTCGGCCGCGGCCTCGACCAGCTTCTCGCGCCATTCGTTGCACAGCTCGACCATGTCCGCGGGGACCTCGCGGTACTCGAACTTCATGCCTTCGGTGCTGTCGTCCCAGTAGATCGACTTCATCCGGATGAGGTCGACGACGCCTTCGAAGTTGTCTTCGGCGCCGATCGGCAACTGCAGCACGACGGGGTTGCCGCGGAGGCGGGTCCTGATCTGGTCGACGCAGCGCAGGAAGTTGGCGCCGGCGCGGTCCATCTTGTTGACGAACGCGAGCCGCGGCACCGCGTACCTGTTCATCTGGCGCCAGACGGTCTCGGACTGGGGCTGCACGCCGGACACCGCACAGAACACGGCGCAGGCGCTGTCGAGCACCTTCAGGCTGCGTTCGACTTCGATGGTGAAGTCGACGTGTCCCGGGGTGTCGATGATGTTGAAGCGGTGCTCGGGGAACTGGTTCTCCATCCCCTTCCAGAAGGCCGTGGTCGCAGCCGCGGTGATCGTGATGCCGCGCTCCTGCTCCTGCTCCATGTAGTCCATGACGGCGGCGCCGTCGTGCACTTCGCCGATCTTGTGCGAAACACCGGTGTAGAAAAGGATGCGCTCGGTCGTCGTCGTCTTGCCGGCGTCGATGTGCGCGGAAATACCGATGTTACGGTAGCGCTCGATCGGAGTAGTGCGTGGCACGGTTGGAATCCTTCAGTCTTGCGGGTGGGCCAGCGGCCTCACCAGCGGTAATGCGCGAAAGCCTTGTTGGCGTCGGCCATGCGGTGCGTGTCTTCACGCTTGCGCACGGCGGCGCCACGGTTTTCCGACGCCTCGAGCAGCTCGAAGGCGAGGCGCTGAGCCATTGACTTCTCACTGCGGGCGGTCGCGGCCTCGATGACCCAGCGCATGGCGAGGGTCTGGCGGCGCTGGGCGCGGACTTCGATCGGCACCTGGTAGGTGGCGCCGCCGACG
>JBAVIQ010000181.1:0-8771 GCA_049687035.1 Steroidobacteraceae bacterium | reverse complement strand
GCCACGGCGCCGACGGTTCCCATCAGGGATTCACGGAAACTGCCGGCACTTGCATCGAGAGCGGCCGCCAGCTCACGCTGCCGTCGCTCGGTGACGAAATAGCGGTTCGCCACGGGCTCGAGCCCCTGTTCGAGGGCGAATTCCTCGGCACCCTGGCCGGACAACATCACGTGCGGCGACTTGTCCATCACCAGCCGGGCGAGGCCGATCGGACTTTTCACGTGGCGCAGGCCCGTCACCGCACCTGCGCGCAGGTCGCGCCCGTCCATCAGCGATGCGTCGAGTTCGCAGATTCCGTTGGCAGCGATCACGGCACCGCGGCCGGCGTTGAAGAGCGGGTTCTCCTCGAGCACCTGCACTGCCGCGACGACGGCGTCGAGGCTCGGGCCACCCGCCGCGAGAATCCGCTGCCCGGCATGCAGTGCCTGCTCCAATCCAGTGCGGTAGGCGGCTTCCCGTTCGGGCGTGAGTTCGGCGGGCGGGATGTCTCCCGCGCCCCCGTGGACGGCGATCGCTGGCATGTCATTCCTTCGCGGCAGGTCGGTCGAAGGAAACGAACATACCAGAGCGCCGCGCCACGTATTATTTTGGCGCAGCGCGCCACCCGGCCGAGCCGAGGTACGCGTCCGCCCGCTGCCTCATCCCGACCGAGTGCCCCGACCCGATGCGTCACCACCGCAAGATCAAGACTCTGCTCGTCGCCAACCGCGGCGAGATCTCCATCCGTGTGATGCGCGCCGCGCACGAGCTCGGGATCAAGACGGTCTCGATCTACTCGCAGGAAGACCGTTTCTCGCTCCACCGCATGAAGGCGGACGAGTCCTACCTCGTCGGCGAGGGCAAGGGGCCGGTCGAGGCCTACCTCGGCATCGACGACATCGTGCGGGTGGCTCTGGAGTGCGGCGCCGATGCCATTCACCCGGGCTACGGGTTCCTCTCCGAGAATCCGACGTTCGCCGAGGCCTGTGCCAACGCGGGCCTGCTGTTCATTGGCCCGACGCCCGAGATCATGCGTCGCCTCGGCAACAAGGTGACGGCGCGCGATCTCGCGACTGCGGCAGGTGTGCCTGTGATGCCGGCAACCCCGCCATTGCCGCTCGACGATGCGAAGGTGCTCGAGCTGGCCGCGAAGGTCGGTTACCCCGTCATGCTCAAGGCCAGCTGGGGTGGCGGTGGACGCGGCATGCGCGCGATCGATGACGCGTCGCAACTGGTCGAAATGGTTGCCACGGCACGACGCGAGGCGAAGGCCGCGTTCGGCAACGACGAGGTCTACCTCGAAAAGCTCGTGCGGCGTGCACGACACGTCGAGGTACAGATTCTCGGCGACACGCACGGCAATCTCGTGCACCTCTACGAGCGCGACTGCACGGTGCAGCGTCGCAACCAGAAGGTCGTCGAGCGCGCACCGTCCGTCTTCCTGGACGACACGCAGCGGCTCGAACTCTGCGAGCTCGGGCTCCGTATCGGGCGCTCCGTCGGGTACCTCAATGCCGGTACCATCGAATTCCTGCAGGACGCGGACACCGGCCAGTTCTATTTCATCGAGGTCAATCCGCGCATCCAGGTCGAGCATACGGTGACCGAGGTGGTCACCGGCATCGACATCGTCAAGGCGCAGATCCGCATCGCGGAAGGTGCCGAAATCGGGACGCCCGCGAGCGGCGTACCCGTGCAGGCCGACATCCGCATCACCGGCCATGCGATGCAGTGCCGCGTCACGACGGAAGACCCCGAGAATAATTTCATCCCGGACTACGGCCGTATCACGGCCTATCGCAGTCCGGCGGGTTTCGGCATCCGGCTCGACGCGGGCACGGCGTACTCGGGTGCTTTTATCACGCGCTCGTATGACTCGCTGCTGGTGAAGGTGACCGCCTGGGCGCCGTCGTCCGACGAGACGATCGCGCGCATGGACCGCGCGCTGAAAGAGTTCCGGGTGCGAGGCGTCAGCACGAACTTGCGCTTCCTCGAACAGCTGATCACGCACGAGCACTTCCGTGACGGCTCGTACACGACCAGGTTCATCGACCAGACGCCAGAGCTGTTCCGGTACCCGCGCAAGCGGGACCGTGCGACGCGATTGCTGCGCTTTGTCGCGGACGTGATCGTCAACGGCAACCCGGAAGTGATCGGTCGCACCCGTCCGGGTCGCATAGTCGACGCGCGTCCACCGAAGTTGCCCGTCAGTACACCGCCGCCCGGAACGAAGCAGAGACTCGACGAGCTGGGTGCGCACAAGTTTGCGCAGTGGATGCTGGATCAGCCGCAGGTGTTGTTCACGGACACGACGTTCCGTGACGCGCATCAGTCACTGCTTGCGACGCGCTTGCGTACGCACGACCTGGTCGCCATCGCGCCGGCTTACGCGCGGTTGGCCCCCGAACTCTTTTCCGTGGAATGCTGGGGTGGCGCAACCTTCGACGTTGCGATGCGCTTCCTGCGCGAATGCCCTTGGGACCGACTCATTGCCTTCCGCGAGGCGATGCCGAACCTGCTGCTGCAGATGCTGCTGCGATCCGCCAACGCCGTCGGTTACACCAACTACCCCGACAACGTCGTGCGCTACTTCGTGCAGCAGGCCGCGAAGAACGGCGTCGACGTGTTCCGCGTCTTCGATTCGCTGAACTGGGTCGACAACATGCGCGTTGCGATGGATGCAGTCGGCGAGACCGGCAAGCTCTGCGAAGCCGCCATCTGCTACACCGGCAACCTGAGCGACCCGCGCCAGACCAAGTACGACCTCAAGTACTACGTCGCGATGGCGAAAGAGCTGGAGCAGGCGGGCGCCCACATCCTTGGCATCAAGGACATGGCGGGCCTGTGCCAGCCGCGGGCCGCGCATACCCTGGTCAAGGCGCTCAAGGAAGAGATCGGGATCCCGGTGCATTTCCACACGCACGACACGAGCGGCATCGCGGCCGCCAGCGTGCTGGCAGCGATCGACGCGGGTTGCGATGCCGTGGACGGCGCGCTCGACGCCATGAGCGGCCTCACGTCGCAGCCGAACCTCGGCTCGATGGTCGAGGCGTTGCGCCACGGCCCGCGTGCTTCAGGACTCGACCCGGACAACCTGCGCGTGCTCTCGAACTACTGGGAGCAGGTGCGTCACGGCTATGCAGCGTTCGAGAGCGACATGCGTTCCGGCGCTTCCGAGGTGTACGTGCATGGTATGCCCGGCGGGCAGTACACGAACCTGCGTGAACAGGCTCGCGCGCTTGGAATCGATGACACCCGCTGGCACGAAGTGGCGCGTGCCTATGCGCAGGTCAACCAGATGTTCGGCGACATCGTGAAGGTCACGCCCTCGTCCAAGGTCGTAGGCGACATGGCGATCATGATGGTGACCAGCGGCCTTACGGCCGAGGATGTCGCCGATCCGGCGACGGAAGTCGCCTTCCCGGAGTCCGTCGTCGCGCTGTTCCGCGGCGACATCGGCCAGCCGTACGGCGGTTTTCCGCCGGCGCTGCAGAAGAAGGTCCTCGGCAGCGTGCAGCCGACGACCTCGCGCCCGGGTCGGCACTTGCCGCCGGTCGATCTCGAGCAGGCGCGCGCGCAGGCGCAGGAGAAGATGCCGCGCGCCGTCACGGATCACGAGGTCGCTTCGTGGCTGATGTACCCGAAAGTGTTCGCCGACTACATGGCGGACCGCACGCATTTCGGCGACGTGAGCGTGCTGCCGACGCGTGCCTTCTTCTACGGCCTCGAGACGGGCGAAGAAATCACGATCGACCTGGAGAAGGGCAAGCACCTGATCGTCCGCTACGTGGCGACGAGCGACGTCCACGACGACGGCACGCGGACCGTGTTCTTCGAACTGAACGGCCAGCCGCGCTCGGTCAGGGTGCAGGACCGGAGCCAAGTTGCGAAGCGCCCGCCGCGCCGCAAGGCCGAGCTCGATCACCCGGACGAAGTTGGCGCGCCGATGCCGGGCACGATCGCCACGGTCAACGTCTTGACGGGCCACGCCGTGGCGCGCGGCGATGTGCTCGTGACGATAGAAGCGATGAAGATGGAAACGAGCGTGCGCGCCGAACGCGACGGCGTAATCGTCGAAATCATCGCGCGTCCGGGCCAGCAGGTGGATGCCAAGGACCTGTTGCTGGTCCTCGAACCGGCGGCCGCATGAATTGGCAGCGCACATGACGGCGGCCATCGCCTCGGCCGAATTGCTGGCGCTGTACCCGGCGCTGCAAGGGCTGGACGCGAACGAACTGGCCGCCGTACTTGCCGGCGCGGAATTGGTCGATCTGCCAGCCGGCACGGCACTGTTCGGCGCAGGCTCGCGTCGGGCGGCTGACCCTGCCCTGGGTGACCTAGGTTACTGACAGGAGCGCCCGAGGCTCCTAGGATGTGCCCCAAGGTTCGAGCCGCAAGGGCCCGGCCTCGAGCATCGAGTCAACGCAACCAGGAGAAGCACGTCATGACACCGAACGTTGGGGGAATGGACCGGATACTGCGCATCGTCGTGGGCCTGGGATTGCTGTCGCTGTACTTCCTGCTGGAAGGTAACGCGCGCTACTGGGGTCTGATCGGCATCGTGCCGATCCTCACGGGCACGTTCCGTTGGTGCCCGGCGTACCTGCCTTTCGGCATCAGCACCTGTTCGATGAAGAAAAGCTGACCCTTTCGACTCTCCCTCTCCCGCACCAGCGGGAGAGGGCTCGAGCGAGGGCAAGGGATCTTCCGGTGCGCAGTGCGCCACTCCGAATAATCCCTAACTCCTAACCCCTGCGCTCGCCCCCAGCCAGCGCCGCAAAGTCGCGGCATCCATCGCGCCGGCCTGCCGCGCCACTTCCTTGCCGTCCTTGAACACCATCAGGGTCGGAATGCTGCGGATGCCGTAGCGTGCACCGATTTCCTGAGCCTCGTCCGTGTTGAGCTTGGCGAACCGGGCCGCTGGCTCGGTCTCGGCAGCAATCCGCTCGAAGGCCGGCGCCATCGACCGGCAGGGGCCGCACCACGGCGCCCAGAAATCGACGACCACCGGGATGCCCGATTGACCGACGTGGCGGTCAAAATTGTCGGCCGTCAGCGTCACGGGATGCCCCTCGAACAGCGCTTCGTGACAGCGTGGGCACTTCGGCTGATCCCGCAGCCTTGCTGTCGGGATACGGACAATCCCATCGCAACGCTGGCAGACGACCTGGGTGGCCGCAGGGGCGGCACTGGCTGAAGTCATGTCGGTCCCTTCTCCGGTGGCTTTGCCCGGCTCTATGGGGCCGACTGGCAGGGATGCAAGCGCAACTCGCGGTCCGTGGGCCTTGCATCGGGGTGCCCCCGCCTCCACATCAGCGGGGCCACGACCGCCGGAGGCAACGCCGTCCATGCGATTCAAGGATTACTATGAAGTCATGGGTGTGCCGCGAGGCGCGACCCAGGATGAGATCAAGCGCGCGTACCGCAAGCTCGCGCGCAAGTTCCATCCGGACGTCAGCAAGGAAAAGGATGCCGAGGCGAGGTTCAAGGAGCTGCAGGAGGCGAACGAGGTCCTGAAGGACCCCGAAAAGCGCGCGGCCTACGACCAGCTCGGGGCCGACTGGCGGCAGGGACAGGAATTCCGACCGCCGCCCGATTGGGGCAAAGGCTTCGAGTTCACGCCGGGGCGCGGCGAACGAGGCGGTCGCGCGGCGGGTCCCGGCGCTGGCGCGGATTTCAGCGACTTCTTTTCCGAACTGTTCGGGGCGCGGAGTCCGTTCGGTGGCGCACACGGTTTCGGGTCCGCCGGCCGCGGCGCAGGGCGTGGCTTCGCAGCCGCTGGCCAGGACCATGTCGCACGCGTCGAGATCGACCTCGAGGACGCCTACCGCGGTGGAACGCGCACGCTCGAACTGCGCACGCCCGAGATCACCCCCGATGGCCACGTCACCTCGAAGCCGCGCACGCTGCGCGTATCGATTCCCGCGGGTGTCGTCGAGGGCCAGCAGATCCGGCTCGCGGGGCAGGGCAGCGCGGGCATGGGCGGTGGTCCGGCCGGCGACCTGTACCTCGAAGTGAATTTCCGGCCGCACCCGCTGTTCAAGCTCGATGGCCGCGACGTGACGGTGCAATTGCCGGTCGCGCCGTGGGAAGCTGCGCTCGGTGAAGCGGTCTCGGTGCCCACGCTGGGTGGCCCCGTCGAGATGAAGCTGCCGGCCGGTGCGCGCGCGGGACAGCGGTTGCGATTGCGCGGCCGCGGCCTGCCCGGTGCGACGCCCGGTGACCAGTACGTAACGCTGGCGATCGTGCTGCCGCCCGACAGCCCGCAGGCGCGTGAATTCTTCGCACGCATGAAGCGGGACCTGGCCTTCGACCCGCGGGCCGAACTCGCCGCCAGCGGGAGGGCGTCCGCATGAGCACCCGCAATGACGATGACGAAGTGCTGCGTGCGCAACTCCTTGACGATGACGACTGGCTGCGCATTGACGAAATCTGCGGCCGCCTGCGTGTCGAGCAGCAGTGGATCGTCGAACTGGTGGAACTCGGTGCGCTCGATCCGCGTGGCGGGCTCGAACCCTCGGACTGGGCTTTTCCGCGGCGGCAGCTGCCGCGCGTGCTGGCGATGACACGGCTCGTGACCGACCTCGGCGTAAACCTCACCGGTGCCGCGATCATCGTGGAGCTGGTGGAGGAGCGGCGCAGGCTGCTCGCGCAGCTCAGCCGATAGCGGCCCCGAGCGCCGATCCAATCAGCCAGGTCGCGACGCCCGCACCGCCGCCGATCAGTACCATGCGCAGCCCGCCCGCGATCGCACTGCGGCCCGTGAACAGGCTCAACGCGGCGCCGACGCCGAACAAGGCAATGCCTGCCGTGATCGCGGCAATCATGACTGACCGCTGCAATGGCAATCCGAACAGGAACGGCACCAGCGGGACGATCGCGCCGAACGAGAACGCCAGGAACGAATAGATCGCGGCGCCCCACGGCGAGCCGAGATCGTCCGGATTGAGTCCCAGCTCTTCGCGCGCGAGCGCGTCGAGCGCGTTCGCCTCGTTCTTCACCAGTTCGCGGCCCACGCGGCGCGCCTCATCGAGCTGCATGCCGCGCGCCTGGTAGATCAGCGCGAGCTCTTCCGCTTCTTCTTCCGGGTATTCGTGCAGTTCATCGCGCTCGAGCCCGATCTGGTACTCGAACATCTCGCGCTGCGAGCGCATCGACACGTATTCGCCCGCGGCCATGGAGAGCGCGCCTGCGAGCAATCCCGCAACGCCGCTGGTCAGCACGAAATCCGCGCTCGCCGCCGCCCCGGCGACGCCCATGATCAGGCTGGTGTTGGAGACGAGCCCGTCGTTGATGCCGAAGACCGCGGCGCGGAGATTGCCGCCGCCGAAGCCCTTGTGCCGTGCGCCCACGTCCGACACGGAGGTGGGCATCAGGTGACCTGCGAGCGACCGCTGCGAATCGTAGGCCGAGAGTCCGCGCACTTTCATCGCGGCGAGCATGTGGCGCACTCGTCGCGGGCCGAACGCGCGCGCGAGCCTCGCAGTGATGCGTGCACGCACGGACGGCGAAAACGCGGGTGGCGCAGGCTGCGCTGCGTTAGCGAGCCACTTGTCGGCCTGGAAATCGGCTGCTGCGGCGAGTGCGCGGAACAGTTCCGCGATCTTCGCGTCGGTTTCGCACGACGCCAGCTCGCGATAGAGCCACGCGGACTGCTTTTCTTCGTGCCAGCTGTCGACGGAACTCATGGGCGAGGCGCCCGGTGGCTCAAGTGAGCATCACTGCGTCGCTCTGCCCGCGGATCAGCTTCTGCACCTGCTTGAGGATGGCGACGTTCACGTACGGCTTCTCGATGAAGTCCGTGGCGCCTTCACGCATCGCCGCGACGGCGGTGGGAACGTCCGATTCGTCGGCCAGCAGGATCACGGGCACGTCGTTGCCGTTGCTGCGCAGCCGGCGCAGCAGTTCCAGGCCGGACATGCCGGGCAGGAGCAGGTCGACGATGAGGCACGCAAGGTTCCGTGCCGAGCCCGAGAGCAAGTACGACTCTGCGGTTTCGAAGCTCATGACTTCGACACCGACGGGCTGCAGCAGCGTCTTCAACGCCGCGCGCGCAACCGGGTCGGAGTCGATGACGCCGACGATCGGTCTTGCCTCCTGCGCGGCAGAGATGGCGGGTGACATGGGGGAGTGCGCGACCACCGACTCCGTGCAACTCACGATGAGCCGCGGGGACGAGTTGGCGGGGCGGAATGCTCTGCGTAATCGGGTCGCATGCCGCGCAGTTTTCATGGCCGCCCCGTCCGCGGCAATTGCGGGTTTATACGTAAATGCGAGCGGTTCTCAACGCGTGTTGCGGCGCAACACGCGCGGTTACTCTTCGGCCCGCTCGACTTCGAGCACCATGCGGACCAGATGGGCCAGCGAATGCGCCTCCATCTTTTCCATCACGCGTGCGCGGTGGATTTCCACGGTGCGCTGGCTCAGGTTCAGGTCACCCGCGATCACCTTGTTCGCCTTGCCGGCGACCACGAGATCGAGCACTTCCTTCTCGCGTGGAGTCAGTGATTCCAGCCGTTTCCGGATCATGTTGCGCTCGGCCAGCATGCGGCGGCTGCCCGCATCCTTCTCCAGCGCCTGGTTGATGCGATCGAGCAGGTCCTGGTCGCGGAACGGCTTCTGGATGAAATCGACCGCGCCGGCCTGCATCGCTTCGACTGCCATCGGCACGTCGCCGTGGCCGGTGATGAAGATGATCGGCAGGATCGAGTGGCGCTCGTTGAGTTTCACCTGCAGTTCGAGCCCGCTCATGCCAGGCATGCGGATGTCGAGCACGAGGCAACCCGGACGGT
>JBAVIQ010000180.1:0-2551 GCA_049687035.1 Steroidobacteraceae bacterium | reverse complement strand
GGAAGCGCCGTGTACAGCGTATTGCCGGTTGCGGCCGTCGCGCCGGTCGCGAGTTCGACGAATGCGCCCGCGCAATTCGAGACGAACACGCTGCGCACCTGCAGGATGTCGGAACAGCCATCGGCGTTCCAGTCGGCCATCGTGACCATCGATTCCTGCCACAGCAGCTTTTCGGTGCCGACGGTGAACGCGTTGCCGAAGCCGTTCGACAGCAACGGCGTGGCGAAGAACTTGGGATTGCGGTCCGACTTGTTGAAGGTCAGCGCGACAATGTCCGCGCGGCCGTCACCGTTGAGATCCGCGACGCGCAGGTTGTCCCAGGGCGTTGCCTGCCGCAGGCTCGGTATCGTCCACACGGATTGCGCGGTCGTAGCGAACTGGACGGCAAGCGAAGTGCTTGCGGGAACGCTGACGTTGCGGCGCACGTTGATGGTCGGGGTGAAACCGCCGGTCTGCGCCATGAGGTCGGCGAGGCCGTCGCCGTCGAAATCCGCGGCGCCGTATTCTCCGGCGGGGATCAGGCCGGTATTCGCGGTGGTGAAGCCCGCGTTGGTGTAACCCGCGACGTACCAATGCCCATTCTGCACGACCAGGAACTGCGTGCGACCGTTGCCGGCGAAGCTGCCTGGAATGATCGTGTGTGTAGTGCTCGTCACCAGGCCGGTGTCGAGCGGTGCGGCGAAGCCCGCTGGGGTTCCGAGCAGGAAGCGCCAGCTCAACCTGCCGCTGCCGGCATCGACGGGATAGAGCAGGTCCGTGATGCCATCGCCGTTCAGTTCGAGGGGCACGGGCGCCTTGGTGTTCGAGGCCGTCACTCCGGTATCGACCATGGGTTGCCAGCCGCTCGCGCCGTTCTGGTAGGTGATCGCGGTGGGCTGCAGGCACGTCGTGGCTGCACACTCCTGCACGCTGGCCAGTCGCAGTCGCCCCGAGACCGGGGCGGTCTCGTAACCAAGCGCGTACGTCTTGATCGGCGCCGCTGCACCCACGGCCTGGATCGCAATCCGGTCGAGCTGGTACGGGTCGCGAACCAGGTTGCCGGCGAGGTAACCCGTCGGAACATCGCTGGCAGGACGTGCGGAATAAGCGAAGTCGATGCGATAGAACGGGCCCGCGCCCGTTGCGGTGGTCGGGTAGGCAATCGAAGCGATTCGATGGGTGCCGTTGGTGTATGCGCCGTACTGCGCTTCGTTGGCGTAAGCGAGGGTGATGGCATTGCCCGTGCCGACGCCTGCACGGTCCCGGACTCGCGACAGCGCCCACGCGCGGATCGTGGCCGACGCGCCGGCGTAGACGCGCGAATCGACGGTGCCGCCGTACTCGTAGATCAACCCGTTCTTCGTCGTCACGGTGAACGAGGCAGGGCCGTTGCCTGCCGCGCCGTTCGCGACGATCCGCGAGAACGTCTCCACCTCGGTGGCATAAACGGCGCCGGCCATGCCGTGCGTGCCGCTCACGAGCTTGAGTTGCTGGCCGTCGAGGCAGTAGCGATCGGCGAGGGTGTTGCTGACGCCGGCCGCGGCGCCGTCCTGCGCCCAGGTGCGATTGCAGCGCGCGATCGTCGAAAGCCCCGCGATCGACCAACCTGCGCCGACAGAGCCGCTGCCGCCGCGGCTGGCATAGACCAGCGCGAGGTCGAGGCCGACCTCACCGACGCCCGGTGGTGTCCACAGGGGGATGCGATACGTTGCGGCTCCCGAGTGCGAGACGCCGAACTCGGCAGGCGTGCGACCAGCGGCCGAAGTAGCTGCGAGACCGGCGAGCGCAGCGGTGGCGTAGGTGCCCGGCGTCCCCGCGCTTGCCAGCGAGCCGGACGCGCCGGCGCCCGACATGCCCGTGATCAAAGCTGCAAGCAGTGCGATACCGATCGAGCGGCCGCGCCGTGTCAGCCGCTGCATCCCTGCGTCATTCCACATCGCCGTCTCCCTGGTTGGCGGTTCATCGGGTCACGGCAAGGACGTTCGCGCATCGCGAGATCTCGGGAAACGCACATTTGCGGTGGAGAGGTGAAGATTCGCACTGCGCCGTTTGGCAAATCCGCACCGCCCGTTACACTGGCGCCATGAACTTCAAATCCGCCCTCGCGCGCGGCTTGACGCTGCTGGCCCTCGTCGGGCCGCTTGCCTTGTCTGGGGGTTGTCGTGATGTGGTCACGTCTGCCGCCGGCGGCAGAGAAGGCACGTCAGCCTCCGCTGCGGCACGCGGTTCTGGCTACCTGACGCCTGAGGAACGGCCTGACAGCGTCGCGCTCATCCCGCCACCGCCTGCACCGGGCTCGCCCGAGTTCGCCGCCGACGAGGCCATCTACCAGAAGTTCAGCGCGCTGCAGGGCACCGCCCGCTGGCGACTGGCGGCTGCGGATGCCAACCTCAAGTTCCCCGGGGCCGCCAACGTGTTCGCGTGCGCGGTCGGCATCAATGTGACGGACGCGACCACGCCGCGTCTCTATGCGCTGCTGCAGCGAGTGGTCATCGACGCCGGGCAATCGACGGCCAAGGCGAAGCAGAAGTATCAGCGTGCGCGTCCGTTCGAAGTGACGGGCGATCCCACC
>JBAVIQ010000179.1:0-6235 GCA_049687035.1 Steroidobacteraceae bacterium | reverse complement strand
ACAAGGAATCGGGTATCGGGCGCGAGACCCACAAGATGATGCTCGACCACTACCAGCAGACGAAAAACCTGCTGGTGAGCTACAGCGAAAGCAAGCTCGGCTTCTTCTGAACATGGTCGAGAAGGTCATCGCCACTGCAGCGGCCGTCGAGCTGATCGAACTGCTGCAGTCGAAGCACGGCCCCGGACTGATGTTTCATCAGTCCGGTGGCTGTTGCGACAACAGTGCTGCCAATTGCTACCTGCTGGGCGAACTCACGATCGGCGCGGGCGACGTGTACCTGGGCGACATCGGCGGCTGCCCGTTCTACATCGGCAAGGCGCAGTATCAGTACTGGCGCCACACGCAGCTGATCATCGACGTGATCGAAGGTCACGGCGGGACCTTCTCGCTCGAAGGACCCGAAGGCAAGGCGTTTCACACCCGGTCGCGGGTGTTCACCGCGGCGGAAATGGCAGAACTCGACGAGGCCGATCGCGCTCCTGCCTGATCAGGCGCGTCCGTCGTGCTTGCGGTCACCCTGCGTTGCATCGGTGGGCCGTTCGATATGTGGACGAAACGCCAGCACGATGCACCAGACCCCGAAGGCACCAAGGGACAGGATCACCTGGTAGTCGACGAGAGTCGGCCGGCGCGCCGAAAAAATGACGGCAGCCATCAGCGCAGCCGTGACGGCCAGTGCCGTACCTATGGCGAACCAGGCGGGCCGGGAAAAGAGGGTCGGTTGGCTGCCGCTGCGATCGAATGCGAGGCGAAACCCCGCCTGCCAGCAGATTCCGCATAGCGCCAGCAGGATGAGGGCAAAAACGACCGTTGAACTCGTGAACGCCCGGCGGCTGGAGGGGTGCGTGGCAAAACCGTAAATCTCGAGGCCGAGCACGACAGTGAGGCCGGATGCTGCGACCAACAGCGCAATGCCGGCAATGCGTGTCCACAGAGGAGCGACTGGTTCGAGATACGGGCTCGTCACGACCTTCTCAACCCGGGTCTGCGTCGGCCTGCGCCGCTACTTCAGGTTCTGATCGAACCAGCGGTGTCCGACATAGAGTCCGACGCCGGATGCCACCGCTCCCAGCACGACAGCCAGACCGAGGCCGGCCTTGGCTCCAAGCCACCAGCCCGCGGATCCAGCGAGGAAAGCGCCCATCCAACCGATCAATCCACGCACGGCAGCAATCTCCAGCAGTTCGAGGCAACAGGTGCACGCCGTAACGGCCGGCCCTCACTTGATCGACTTGAGCACGTCCCGGTCGAACACGAGGACGCGGGTCGCGCCGTAGGATGCGTACGTCCAGCGATAGGTCGTCGTCTCACCGACGACCTGGTTACCGCTCCGCACCGGTATCTTTTCCTCGCTCTGCGACATCGGCGGTCCGCAGAGCTCCAGGACCTCGGCCTGCGTCATTCCGGTCACGACGAGCTTGCTGCCGCAACGGAAACTGTCGTCTGCAACCGCTGGCGCAACAGCGGCGAGGCAGCTCACGACGGCGAGCAGACGACCAGTGACATTCTTCATGGCTAGACTCCTGCAACTGATGGCGCCGAGCGCCGCGAATGAAGTCAGCCGCGCGCCCCGGGCTGCAACCCGGGGGTCAGCCGGGCCGGTCCTGGAGCATGTCGACGTAGACCAGTGCATTGCAGCGCGGACAGGTTGCGGCCTCGACCGCTTCGACTTCAAACCAGCGCTTCCCGCATTGGCACCGCACCATCAGTATCCACTGGCCGACGGCACGACCGATCTCGGTTTCGACGACTTCGATCCCCTCCGGGAGGCTCGTAATGCCCGGCAACCGGGCGGTGTCGTCCACATCGCTGACGTCGTCTTCGGACTGATGCCTGGTGCGGAAGATCTGGGCTCCATCCGCTTGGTCCGGCGCCGCTTGCGGCGCGTCTTTCGACGCGTCGTCCTGCGCCGTAGCGAGTGCCGGTGCCAGTCGTGGGTCTGATGGGAAGTGGTCTTTCATGGAGATCTGCCCCGTCGAGTCTTTGCGCGCGGCACGGTTCGTCGCGCCTGTCGCCTGCGGCGAGTGCCGTCGGGTTCATCCGCAAACCGGAGATTACACCTCTATCATTACAGGGTCTCGGGAAGGTCGGCAAACGACAGGCGCCACGACCTTCGCCACGGTGAGCATGGTGCCGACTCTGGATGCCAGACGCTAGACTGCCGCACATGAAGAAACTCCTGGTCTTGCTCCTGCTCACCTTCGCCTTGCTCGTCGTCGCTGGCCTCGGCTACGTCTGGTTAGGCCCGGTGCAGGTCGGCAACAAGAAGGTACTGCTCGACTTCCTGCTTGGCCGCTCGATCGAGCCCCCGACGGCGCAGCAGGTTGCGTCGAAGCTGATGGTTGCCAGTGGCTTCCGGCTCGAGGTCTATTCCACCGAGGTGCCCCTCGCCCGCTGGCCGCTGGCGACTCGGGCCGGCGACCTGATTGTCGCCCGCACGCGCGCCGATGAAATCGTGCTGCTCGAGCGTGACGCCAATGGCGACGGCAAGCCCGACGCGGTGCGCAAACTGCTCGGAAAGCTCAACCACCCGCATGGACTCGCCTTGCGCGACGGGTGGCTGTACGTGGGTGAAGCGACCGGCATCGGCCGCATCCGGTTCGACGAGGAATCGGGACAGGTGTCCGGCACCCTGGAGCACATCGTCGATGACTTCACGGGTGATGGCTTTCACACCACGAAGACGCTTGGCTTCGGCCCCGACGGATGGCTCTACGTGTCGCAGGGCTCGTCGTGTAACGCCTGCATCGAGCAGGACGCGCGCCGCGCAACGATCATGCGCATGCAGCCGGACGGCAGCCAGCGCGAGATCTACGCCACCGGGCTGCGCAACAGCGTAGGCCTGGACTGGGCGCCGTGGGATGGTGCGCTGTACGCGACTGAAAATGGCCGCGACCTGCTGGGCGACGACCTGCCGCCCGACGAACTCAATCGCATCGAGCAGAACAACTTCTATGGCTGGCCGTTCGTCTACGGCACCGGCGTGACCGATCCCGACGTTGGCGCCGGGCACGCAGCCGACGCTGCGCGCGCCGTTCCGCCGGCGCATGCGTTTCGCGCTCATAATGCCCCACTCGGTCTCGCATTCCTGCGCGGCTCGAACCTGCCGGCAGGCTATTCACGCACCGCACTCGTCGCGCTGCACGGTTCGTGGAACCGCAGTCAGCCCGACGGCTACAAGGTGGTCGCTCTAGACTGGCGACCGGACGGACGTATCGTCGAGCGCGACTTCCTGACGGGATTCATCGGTGACGCAGGCGTTCTCGGTCGACCCGCCGGCATTGCGCAGGGTCCCGACGGCGCTGTCTTCATCACGGACGATTACGCGGGCGTGATCTATCGGGTGGTACCTGCGACTGGACCCTGATCCAGGTTCGTCGTCGACAACGACTTGTCGATGAACGCCTGCCAGACCGGGTTGGGCTGCCACACCGTGCGCAGCGGATGCAGCGCCTGCTCGTGCTCCTCGCCGAGACGCAAGCGTCGGTACAGGTAGACGAACGTCGAGACGCGGAAGTTCTTCGCGCAGTGGACCCAGACCTTGCGACCGGCGAACGTTTCCATCACGCCGAAGAACTGCTGCAGGTGCCGAGACTCGGGCCTTTCCCACGGCACGGGGATCTGCACGAAAGCCATGCCCTGCCCCGTGACAGCTTCGGCTTCGCCGGGCAATGCGTTCGACGCAGTCGGCAACGCGAGGTTGACGACCGCCTCGATGCCCAACTCCGGCAGGCGCTGGATGTCGGCCTGCGAGAGCTGACCCGACGTCCACAACCCGTCGAACACGGGACGCGTGTTCGGCGCATCGAACTGGTAGGCGCGCGTCGTGCCAAAAATGCGTACCTCCTCGTTGCTGTCAGCGAGACGCACGGTGCCTTCGAGCTGCAGGCCGATCCGCTCGAGCAGGCGGCCCGACGCAACGTTGTCGAGGCTCGTGATCGCGATGACGCGTGGCAGGCGATGCTGCTCCCGTGCATACCGCAGCGTGGCCTCGGCCGCCTCGCGCGCGTACCCCTGGCTCCAGTGCTCGGGCAGGAAGGCGAAGCCGATGTCGACATCGGGCAGCGTGTCCCGCTTGATCAACCCGCACATGCCGAGCGGCAATGCATCACTCCGACGCTCGACCAGGAACAGCCCGAACCCGTGGTTCGCGTACAAGCGCTGGGGACCATCCGCGATGTAGCGGCGCGCGCCGACGAGATCGTGCACGCCCCGGTCACCGATGAACCGCAGCCAGGAGGGTTCATTGACGAGGCGGAGGACGAAGGCTGCGTCGTCCGCGTCGAGCCTGCGCAACCGCAGGCGTTCCGTTTCGATTTCAATGATGGGTTCGGCCACGGGCAGATTGTGCCGCGATCCACGGGTCCTGCGTAGACCGTTTCGACGGCGCAAAGACCCCGGGGTCGAACCCGCCTTAGGGGCACGGCTGGACCATGGCTTACAATGGACTTCGACGGCAATGAGCGAGCGCACCCGAGGCTGCAGCGACCCGATGAGTTCCAATCGTCTCGTCTACTCCACCGGGCCTGGACGCCTGTGCCCCGAGTGCACCCGTCCGCTGGCCGAGTGCCGCTGCAAGCGCAGCAAGCCGGCACAGCCCGTCGCGGCAGCGGGTGACGGCATCGTACGCGTCGGGCGCGAGACGAAGGGCCGCAAAGGCAAGGGTGTCACGGTGATCAAGGGCGTCCCGCTTGCGGGCGACGAACTCGAGGCGCTGGCGACCAGGCTCAAGAAACGCTGCGGGTGCGGCGGCACCGTCGACGCCGGGGTCATCGAAATCCAGGGCGACCATCGCGACCTGCTGCTTGAAGAACTCGGCAAGCTCGGTTACACGGTGCGCCGGTCAGGTGGCTGACTCCAGCGTCCGGATCAACAAGTACCTGAGCGAGACGGGCGTCTGTTCGCGTCGCCAGGCTGACCAATGGGTCGAAGCCGGCCGCGTCGCGGTGAACGGCGTAACGGCAGTGCTCGGCACCAAGGTCGCCGCAGGTGACGAGGTTTCGCTCGACGGCCGGCCGCTGAACTTCAAGCCCGAGCGCGTCTACCTCGCATTGAACAAGCCGATCGGCATCGAATGCACGACCGACCGCGACGTGCCGGACAACATCGTCGACTTCGTGGGCCACCGCGAACGCGTCTTCC
Organism: Steroidobacteraceae bacterium; assembly: GCA_049687035.1. Taxonomy (GTDB): domain Bacteria; phylum Pseudomonadota; class Gammaproteobacteria; order Steroidobacterales; family Steroidobacteraceae; genus RPQJ01. Next base: position 1,090 of record JBAVIQ010000179.1, on the reverse strand, counting down.
CCATCGGACGCCTGGACAAGGAATCAGAAGGCCTGATCCTGCTTACCAACGATGGTGACATCGTCAATCGAGTGCTCCGTGCCGAGCATGAGCACGAGAAGGAGTACATTGTCTCGGTCGACCGCCCGCTCACTGACGAATTCCTGTCGGGCATGGCCGCAGGCGTACCGATCCTCGAAACGGTGACCAACCCGTGCCGGGTCACCCAGGTCGGCCGCAATACGTTCCGTATCGTGCTGACCCAGGGCCTCAACCGTCAGATCCGCCGCATGTGCGAGCACTTCGATTACCGGGTGCGGCGACTGCAGCGCGTGCGGATCATGCACATCCAGCTCGGCACGTTGCCGGTGGGCAAGTGGCGCAACCTGACTGCGGCCGAGGTGAAGCCGCTGCTCGAGCCGCCTGAGCGCAAGCGCGCGACGCTGTCGCTGCGCAGGAGCTAGAGGTCGGTCGGAGGTTCGTTCCAGCCCGACACCTCCGCTCCTGTCGCGTCAAGGAGAGCCCGCGAGCTTGGTGAAGATCAAGCAATGCCGGCCCGGACTGTGTGGCAGCTGGTGACTGAGCCAAGTCGTCGAGTTCCTGTCCCTCTTTATTCCACCCTCACCCGCAACTGCAGCTGGCAGCTCGAGGCGGCGGCGAACGTGCCCTTCGGATTGATGCGGATGTGTGTCACGGCGGGGTCCACGCCGGCGGCATTGGGCGTCGGCGTATACACGTAGGTCGTACCGCCGTCATTGGAGAAGCTCACGTCGTCCGTGGCGGAAGCCAGCGACGTAAATGTGTAGGTGAGCCCACTGGTCAGCGCGGTGAACGCAACCGGCCCCGAGCCCGCGCCGCCCAGGTTGTTGACGAACAAGTCGGTGTTGGCGGGCACCGCGTCGAAGACGAACACCGAGTTCGCGTCGACCGCTACCGCACTGGGATTGCCCGCGACGATCGTGTAGGTGACGAACGCACCGGGAATCGCCTTTGGATTCGTGGTCCCGTTGAAGGGATCGGAAAAGGTCTGCGAGCTCTTCACCAGCGTGAGACCCGCGCTTACCGTGAGGGTTGCGGTGTTGGATGCGGCTCCGGCGACGCTCGTCTGGGC
>JBAVIQ010000178.1:0-6957 GCA_049687035.1 Steroidobacteraceae bacterium | reverse complement strand
TGCCTGGGGACTGAAGAAGCGTGAGGTGCAATGGGTCATTGCCGACAACTGGGCGCCCGCCCTGGCAATGCTGCCAAAATTTTCCGTCACCCCGGACGCGCTGCTACGTAACTGTGAGCGGCACGCTCGCGGTGTGCGGCCTGACCGCCGCCGGTCCGGGTCCAAGCCGCCGTCTTAACGCAAGGGCCTGTTGCCAGGTGCGAGCGAGCCACCGTCCCACAGGTGATGCGGGTCCGGGTAGAAAGTGAGCGAGCCGCTTTCACGCCCGAGGGGTGCGTGAAAGAGGACGAGCCAGCCGCCGGGTACCCTTGCGCGTAGCAGGACGCAGTCCGAGTGCCCCGATAGCCCATGCTGGCTGAGGGGTTCCCAGGTGACCGTTGGTTTGCCCGGCATATTGACTCCGCTAAGTTCGAAGGCCAGAGGTCACACCTGCGGTGGGAATTTGCACCTCCACGGCAGTAAGGTGCAAGCGGCTCGCCACCGCCTTGGGACTCATCGCGCCGGCGCCGGGTTGCGTCGCTTGAAGCGCGTGTTACGGCGGTCCACCATGGCCAGGAGCTCTTTGGCTCGCGCTTCGCGGGCGCCGGGCCGGAAAACACTCGTCGTCCATTCCAACAGGTACGCCTGATGTCGAACGATGTCCGTGACGAAGACGGCTTCGAGCTGTATGACCTGAAGGTCGAAGTCGTGGCGCCGCCTGGCGCAAAGATCTGGTGCGGGGCGAAGGTCGGCGATCATTTCACGCTGCAGGGGGAGATGCTCGCCTTGCCGCCGGGCCAGGGAATTTCGATCTATTCGCTGGCAGCCGTCCTGCCGTTGCTGGCGGCCAAGCAGCGGGTGACGGACGCCAACGACTGGATGAGCACCGACGCGGAGATCGCCTGCCCGGACCCGAACTGCTCCAGCCGTCTGCGCATCACGCGCACCGGGAAGCGGCGCTTCCGTCATTCGGAGACGACGGCCGTGCCGCTGCCGGTGATTGCTTCGCAGTGAGCGGGCAGACGTTGATTCCACAGATCGCCTTGGCGGCGGACTACAGCATTTCGCGGCTGATCAAGGGCGGCTGGCACCTGGCCGGCGGACACGGCGACGTCGATCCCGCGCAGGCTTGTCGCGACATGGCGGCGTTCGTGGAGGCCGGCTTTACCGCCTTTGACTGCGCGGACATCTACACCGGCGTCGAAGAACTCATCGGACGCTTCCGCAAGGAGCACCCCGCGCTGGCGCGCCGGGTGCGGGTACATACGAAGTTCGTCCCGGACCTCGATCGGCTGGAGGCCACGGATGGAGCCGCCGTCGAGGCGATCGTCGACCGTTCGCTGCGGAGACTGGGGCAGGAGCGCCTCGATCTCGTGCAGTTCCACTGGTGGGACTATTCCGTACCGCGTTATGTCGAGGTCGCGCTGGAACTGGAGCGGTTGCGTCGCAAGGGCAAGATCGACCGCATCGGCCTGACGAATTTCGGCACGCAGCAGGTGTCGGAGTTGCTCCACGCCGGCGTGCCGGTGTTCAGTCACCAGGTGCAGTACTCACTGCTCGACGACCGCCCAGCGCACGGCATGGTCGAGTTGTGCCGTAAACACGGCATCGGTTTGCTTTGCTACGGCACCGTGGCGGGCGGCTTTTTCAGCGAGCGCTGGCTGGGAGCGCCGTCGCCGGAGGATGCGTTGGCCAACCGCTCGCTCGTCAAGTACCGCTTGATCATCGACGAGTTCGGTGGCTGGGCGCTGTTCCAGCAGCTGTTGCGAGTGCTGCGGTCGATCGGCGACAAGCACGGCTGCGACATCGCCACGGTCGCCACGCGCTCGATGCTGGACCGCCCCGCGGTGGCTGCTGCCATCGTCGGTGCAGCGAGCGACGCTCACCTCGCCGCGCACCGGCGGATCGGCACGGTGCAACTCGATGACGGGGATCGTGCAGCCATCGCTGCCGTCACGGCTCGCCGTCAGGGTCCGCACGGCGATGTCTATGCCCTCGAACGGGATCGCGAGGGCCTGCATGGACGCATCATGAAGTACGCGTTGAACCGTTGACGGCCGGCGTCGCGACGCTCACTGCCGCGACGACGAGTGCATTGACTCCCATCGCGACGAGGCCCGGGTCCCACTCTGGCAGCAGGACCGCGAACCACTCACGTGCAACCGGCAGCCACAGCACGCAATAGCCGGCCACGAGTCCGGCAAGCACGCCCATGGCACAGGTGCGCGGCCACAGGAAGGCGAGAAAGACGCCCGGTGCCAGCATCCCGATCGCGGCATAGGCGGACAGGCCGATGGCCACGAGCGACTTGTTCGATGTGAGCGTCAACCAGACCGCGATGGCGGCAAAAACGATCATCGCAGAACGGGCCACCCAGACCTGCGTTGCATCGCTGAGTTGCGGCCGCAGCGGCAGGACTACATTGCGGCCAAAGATGGAGGACGCCGCCAGCAGCAACAGGGACCCGGGCACGAGCGCCAGCAGGCACACCGTGCCTGCGAGCAGGCCGACGGTCCAGGCGGGGTAGCGATCCGTCACGAACTGCAGCAGGACGGCATTCAGGTTCCCGTCGGGTGGGTTCGTGCCTGCCAACAGTGCCGCAAACCCGAGCAGCACGATGAAGAAATAGCTGAGTGAGTAGAGCGGCTGCCAGATGGCGTTGCGACGAATGGTGTCGGCATCGCGCGCCGCGTAGCAAAGCTGGAACATGTGCGGAAAGATCCAGGTCCCGAGCGCCACGTTGATGGCGGCTGTCACCAGCCAGGTGCTGGTGAGGCCGGCTCGCGCATCCAGGCCCGGGAAACTGCCGATGCCGGGGTGCAGGTCCTGGACGCGGCGGAACACGTCCAGCATCGAAGTTGCCCCGACCTTGGCCGCGACGGTCAGGCTCAGCAGCACGACCAAAGCGATCATCAGTACGTCCTTGACGCCGGCCGCGAATGCGGCGGAGCGCAGGCCGGACACGTACACGAATGCGAGCATCACTGTCGCCGCCAGCACCGCAGCCTGAAGCGGGCTCAACGCGGCACCGAGCGTCAGGCGAAACACGAGCGTCAGCGCCGTGAGCTGGATCTGCACGTAGACGATCAGTGCGGTGATCCCGGCGAGGCCCACCACCACGCCGAGCCAGGGTGCCTGGTAGTGACGGCTGAAAAAATCGGCCTGGGTGACGAGGTCGTAGCGCTTGCCTGCCTCCCAGATCTGCGGCATCAGCCAGTAGCCCAGGGCGCAGGCCAGGGACACCGAGGTGAACGCGAGATAGGCAGGTGCGCCGTACGCCCACGCGTAGCCTGAAATGCCGAGCAACGCGAACGTGGTGTAGATCTCGCCCGCGTTCACGAACCAGAAGATCCACGTGCCAAAGCGACGGCCGCCGACGGCCCACTCGTTCATCGTCGGCGCCGACGGGTTGCGCGCGAAGGCCAGTGCCCCTGCGACTGCGCCGAGCACGATCACGAGGCACAGGACGAGCGGCAGTGTCAGCCTCATGACCCGGCTGCAGCGGCCATGCGGCGGTGGTCCAGGCGATAGACGACCGCGATGGCGATACTGGTGAGCACGACGCCGGCCATCTGCCAGGCCATCGGGAAGGGCAGTCCAAAAGGGCGCAGTGCGACGTCGTTGATCCACGGCGCGAGGCCCACCTGCCAGACGAACGGTGTCAGCAGCAGCCATCGATACCAGGGTCGTCGTTGCACCGCGTCCATGGCTCGATCATGCCGAAACCATGCGTGCGTGTCAGGCGCAGGGGTTACGTCCAATGTCCGCTGACTGACTGGGGATCCTGCTCGCGCGACCATCGAATCGAAGCGAGCGGCCCCGAAACCAGAGCGGGAAATGCGCCGCTGGGGTATCCTATCGCCCGAAGTTTGGGACTACCCGCAGGTTGGGCGAGCTGGCACATGGTTGCCGGAACATCTCCCCGCTACAGAACATAGGCCGGTCGCTTCGAAAGGGGCGGCCGGCTTTCTGGTTTCTGGACCAGAGTCAGCGCATTTTTCGCGTGCGATTCGATTTCGAGTGGGATTTCACCCACCGTGCCCGCTGCCTGCATTTCCGGTCCCGCGTGAGAACCAAATGCAAAGCAATCCCTCTGACGAGCAACCCGTCCTGACGTTTGCCGAACTCGGCCTGTCCGCGCCCCTCGTCGCGGCCCTGAAGGACGTCGGCTACGAATCTCCATCCCCGATCCAGGCAGCCACGATCCCGGTGCTGCTCGCAGGGCACGACCTCATCGGCCAGGCGCAGACCGGCACCGGCAAGACCGCGGCGTTCGCGTTGCCTTTCCTGTCGATGCTGGACGTCTCGCGCCGCGAGCCGCAGGTGCTCGTGCTGGTTCCAACTCGCGAACTCGCGATCCAGGTCGCAGAAGCCTTCCAGAAATACGCGCACCACATGCCGGGACTGCACGTGCTGCCCATCTATGGTGGTCAGAGCTACACGCCGCAGCTCAATGCACTGAAGCGCGGTACGCACGTCATCGTCGCCACCCCGGGACGCGTGATGGATCACCTCCAGCGCGGCACGCTGAGCCTGGCGACGTTGAAATACGTGGTGCTCGACGAAGCGGACGAGATGCTGCAAATGGGGTTCGTCGACGCGATCGACGAGATCCTCGGCATGGCGCCGAAGGAGCGCCAGGTGGCGCTGTTCTCGGCGACGCTGCCGAAGCCGATCCGCAACATTGCGCAGAAGCACCTGCGTTCGCCACGCGAAGTCACGATCCGTTCCAAGACCACGACGGCGACGAACATCCGGCAGCGGTACTGGGTCGTCTCCGGCATGCACAAGCTCGACGCGCTCACGCGCATCCTCGAGGTCGAGGCCTTCGATGCGATGCTGGTGTTTGCACGCACCAAGCAGGCCACGGTTGAACTCGTCGAGAAGCTCGAGGCACGCGGCTTCGCGTCGGCCGCGCTGAACGGCGACATCCTGCAGGCGCAGCGTGAACGCACGGTCGCAGCACTGAAAGCGGGCAAGGTCGACATCGTCGTCGCGACGGACGTTGCAGCGCGCGGGCTCGACGTCGACCGCATCACTCACGTCATCAACTTCGACGTGCCCTATGACAGCGAATCGTACGTGCACCGCATCGGCCGCACCGGCCGGGCAGGGCGCAGTGGCGAAGCGATCCTGTTCATCTCACCCCGCGAGCGCAACATGCTGCGCATCATCGAGCGGGCCACGCGCCAGCCGATCGAGGCCATGAGCCTGCCTACGCTCGAGGACGTGAACGAGCGACGCGCGACCAAGTTCAAGCAGGAAATAGCCGACGCCGTCGAATCGAAGACCGGCGATGCCTATCGAGGTGTGCTGGAAGACTACCTGCGGGAGACCGATGCCGACCTGCTCGACGTGGCAGCCGCATTGGCCTCCATGGCGCGAGGTGGCAAGTCGCTCGCGGTGACGAAGCGCCGCGAGTCGAAGGGCGAGTCGGCGGCACCGCGCGAAGCAGGCTTTGCCGACAGGGGCGCTGCAGACGAAGGTGCGCCGCGTCGCGGTGGCCCGCGCCAGCGCAACAAGAACGAAGCACCGCAGGCGACGTTCCGGCTCGAGGTCGGGCGCAAGCACGGCGTGCTGCCGGGCAACATCGTCGGCGCGCTGGCCCACGAAGGCGACCTGCACGGCACCGAGATCAACGGTCTCAGCATCCGCGACGATCACACGCTGGTCCGGTTGCCGGCCGAGATTTCCGAGAAGACGCTGGCACACCTGCGTACGGTCGAGGTCCGCGGTCGTCCGCTCGAGATCAGCCGCTACAAGGGACGCAAGGATTCGGAGTCGGACGGCTGACGCCAGCGTCCGCTGCAAGTCTCACGTCCGGCGATTGCGTCGGCCTTCGCCGCCAATCTTGTGGCCACCCTTGGCGCCGGGGGCCTGCAGCGGGCCGAGTTCGGCGATCACTTTCGCTTCGTCCGGCTTCGTGCCGGCATGATGGTGATGCAGTGCTTCGTGCATGGCCGCGAGGTGGCCGAACGTCGTGCCACAGCAGCCGCCGATGATGCGCGCACCGGAGTCGGCGGCCAGGCCCACGTAGGTGGCCATGAGTTCAGGCGTGCCCGAGTAGTGGACTTCGGCGCCGATGAATTTCGGCACGCCGGCATTGGCCTTGGCGATGATCGGGATGCCGGCTTCCTTCGCGGTCATGCCGAGGATGCTCACGACCAGGTCCGATGCGCCGACGCCGCAGTTCGCGCCGATCGCGAGCGGCGGCGGATTCAGTGACTGCGCGAATTCGACGAGTGCGGCGGGCGTGATGCCCATCATCGTACGGCCTGCCGTGTCGAAGCTGGCGGTGAACGTGTACGGCATGCCGACGTTGGCGGCGGCTATCGCGGCGGCCTTGATCTCTTCGAGCGACGACATCGTCTCGATCCACGCGACGTCGGCGCCGCCTTCCTTGAGGCCGCGGATCTGTTCTTCGAAGACTTCGATGGCCATGGCTTCGGTCAGTATGCCGAGCGGCTCGAAGAGATCGCCCGTCGGTCCCACCGAACCCGCGACCACGACGGGGCGTCCTGCCTTGTCAGCGACCGCACGCGCGTGCTGGGCAGCGAGACGGTTGATCTCGCGCACCCGGTCCTGCATGCCATGCAGCATCAGCCGGCGCCCGTTACCGCCGAAGCTGTTGGTCAGGATGATGTCGGATCCCGCGTCGACGAAACCCTGGTGCAGCGCCCGCACGCGATCGGGATGCTCGAGGTTCCACATTTCCGGTGCGTCGCCGGAGGTCAGGCCCATCGCAAACAGGTTTGTGCCGGTGGCGCCGTCGGCGAGCAGGGTGCGGCCGGACGCGAGCAGGGTAGCGAGCATGGGATTCCAAGGGTAGGGAACGGACGTTCGGACACCAGATTTTACCCGGCGTCGGCCACCCACGACAGGCTGATTCAGGGCTGCGGCGGTGCCGCTGGCTTCCAGTCACCGAACAGGAAGGTCAGGGCGCCGGGCAAGCGTTTTTCCCAGGCGGCCTCAGTGTGC
>JBAVIQ010000177.1:0-2433 GCA_049687035.1 Steroidobacteraceae bacterium | reverse complement strand
GTGTCCGCTCGGGAAGCTGAACCCTTGCGCCAGCCCGAAACCCTCCAGGTGCGTCGGTCGAATCCGGCCAAACACCTGTTTGAGAGCAATGTTCAGCGCGCCGTTGCCTGCCACCGCCACCACCCAGCCGACGGCGAGCCGACGGCGACCCAGTACGAGCAGCGCGATCGCGACGGCGATGCAGAGCCCGGCGAACGTGGCCGTGTCGCCGAGGTGGGTCAGCGCATCAGTGAGTGCCAGGTCCGCCTGGCGCAGGCATCTCCGGCTCCAAGCTGTTCGGCAAGCTCGGCGAAGACTCCGGCGCCGATTACGATGATCGCGAAGCCGATCGCGCTACGCGGCAAGACGGTCAGCGGGGCGGCCACGACCGTCTCGTCGCGAGGCACTGCGGTTCGCTGAAAGGCCCACCAGCACGCGTACGTGACCGCCAGCAGGAGCCACAGCATGACGAAGTAAAGCGGGAGTGCGTGCTGGCCGACCCAAAGGGCCAACTGTGCGAGAAGTCCTGCGCCAGCCTGCATTGGTCTTCCTGTCGGCAGACGCCGGATGGACTGCAGTGATTGTCGTGCGGCCGAAGGCCTGGATCACGCGGTCGCCTGTCATTCTCAGATACCAGGGCCCTGCGGCATCGTACCTTGCCTGTGCCTGGCGACCCAGTCGCCGATAGTCCGCGCGTGATTCCCGAAAAGCGTTTCGGACTGGCCGACTGCCGCCGGCCACGACGCAGCACCCGAATGCGTCCCGGCGCTCACTCCCGCGTCGTGTAAGTTTCCAGCGCGCCAAGCCCGCGCTGGTCGATGTGATCGAGCCGCCCATCCAGCGGCGGGTGCGTCTTGTAGAGCTGCGCCAGGCTCGCCGACTCGCTGCCGAGTGCGGTGAGTTTCTGCAGGACTGCGTAGAGGGCCAGCGGATTCATACCGGCACGGGCAAGATAGAACTCCGCGGCTTCGTCCGCGCGATACTCGGCCTCGCGATCCAGCGATGTCAGCATGATGGCTGCGCCGTTTTTCTCGGCGTAACGCCGGGCATAGCTGCCGGCGACACTCTCGTTACCGACGGTGACGTTCCTCATCGCCTCGTCCTTGCCGACAGTCGCCAGTTCCTGCTTGTGGATCACCTTGTAGTGATCGCGTTGCACGCAGTGACCGATTTCGTGCCCCAGCACGGCCGCGACCTCGCTATCCGACGACAGCAGCTGGTACAGGCCGCGCGTGACCAGGATGAAGCCACCCGGCGCCGCGAATGCGTTGATCTCGGGCGTGTCGATCACGCCAAAGGTCCATGGCAGCTCAGGACGAGTCGTTTGCGAGGCAACCCAGCGACCGACCAGGTTGACGCGTTGCTGTGCGCTCGCATCGTTCCACAATGGCCGTGCGCCGAGAATGCGGCCGGCAATTTCCGGGCCGAGCGCGATCTCCTCCGCGGCAAGCTCGTCCTCGGACTTCGGCGCCGCCTTCGCGGCCGTGTCGAGCTTGGTGCCGACGTTGACGCCAAATGAACCGAGCAGGCCGCCCACGGATCTCGCCAGCTCCGTCTTCGAAGCCGTGGGCTCCGATGGCGATTTCCCGGACTTCCTGCCGGCCTTGGCTTCACCGGCATACGCGACGCGTGTCGCCTGCCAACCCTGCGCGGCGGCATACGCGGCAGCAGCGGACGCATCGACCCGATTGCCGACCATCGCGTTCAGTTGCGCCTGGTTGAATGCTGCGGATCTAAGGTCACTCTCATCGATACCGCGCACGCCGGCGGTCTCGGTGACGCGGCCCTTGCCAGCCTTGCCTCCCATCAACACGCGCACGTTGGCTTCGCCATCCTCGACGCCGGCATAAGCCACGCGCACGTCATTGACGCGCACGAAGCCAGGCGCGCCGGCGGACATCAGCAACTGGTACCAGAGGCCCTGCTGCGCGGAGATCTTGACATCCGTGTTGCGCTGCAGCGTAGCGACCTTTGGCGCGTCGAACTTGGGCTGGGCATACACATCAGCGGTCGGCTTCTGCACGACAGCTGACAGCTCCGCAGCACTCAGGTTCGATGCCAGCGGCGCGACTGCGACCAAGGCGAACAGGAAAGTGCGCATTACGAGCCTCCAGTCGAAACGTCCGTACGATCAAGAATGGCCGTTCGCCGCGCCAGCGGCGATTCAGTCGAGGCGGCCACCGCCTGGCCGACCAGATCGCGCAGGCGCCGGCGTTCGCCGCGATCGCTGTCATCGTCGCCATCGTCGATCTCGGCGCAGGCGAAGGCGAGGCGCACGCTGCCGTCATCGGACAGGCGCGCGTCGTATTCGGCCAGCTGCCGTTCAAGCCTTGCGAGATCGTGCATCGCGGCAGCGCGCGCCGCAGCCTCGCTTCCGCCGTGCCAGATCAGCACCATCAGGTCATCCAGGGCTTCGTGCAGCCAGCTCTTGCGTTCCACCACGCCCTCCAGCAT
>JBAVIQ010000176.1:0-1508 GCA_049687035.1 Steroidobacteraceae bacterium | reverse complement strand
CCAGCGGATCGATCCAGAAGCTCGGCGGCATGTCGGCGTTGCGCGCCTTGCGCACGAGCTCGACGTGGTTGACGTAGGCCGAGCCGTCGACCCAGTGGTACGAACGCGGCAGCGGCGCCAGCGCTGCTTTCTGCTCGAACGGCAACGCGCCGCTCGCGTCGCCATCGGCGAGGTGCTCGGACACCTCGAGCAGCAGCGGCGAAACGCGCGACCAGTTGTCCAGCGCGGCCTGCAATGTCGGCGCGATCGAAGGCACGGGCATCGCCCACTTGAGATCACGGCTGACGACGACCAGTTGACCGTCACGCGTGCCGTTGCGCAGCGTAGCGAGTTTCATTTGCCTTTCCAGCTGTCGACGTAACCGGCCCACTCCACCGCAAGCCCGGCTTCGCTGACGTCGATCGGGTCGCGCGTATCGATCATCACTGCGTACTCATCGGTCGCGGGCTTGGTCTGCTCGAACATCCGCGTGAGCGCCTTCGGGTGGGGCCCGTGCGTGAATCCCGCCGGATGGTACGTGAGCATTCCCGGGTGGATGTTGTCGCGGCTGAAGAAGTCGCCCGCGTGATAGAAAATGACTTCGTCGTAGTCGTCATTGTTGTGGAAGAACGGCACCTTCAGTGCCTTCGGGTCCGTCTCGAACGGCCGCGGCACGAACGTGCAGACGACGAAACGCGACGACAGGAACGTCGTGTGTGCCGAAGGTGGCAGGTGGTAGCGGTGACTCATCAGCGGACGGATGTCGCGCACGTTCAGCCGCACCGGCGCGAGTTCGCCGTGCCAGCCGATGGCATCCAGTGGATTGAACGGGTAGGTGATGCGCGAGATCGCGCCACGGCGTTTCACCTCGACCTGCCAACCCTGCGTGGCCGACTGCTGCGCCTTGAACGCTGCGTCGATGCGCGGCGTATCGAGGATCGCCGGATCGAATACCGCGTGCGGACCGACGAGGCCCCTGTCTGGGAGCATGTAGCTCGCGTTGGTGGACTCGATCAGCAGCAGGTCGATCGGTGCAGCGATTTCGAGGCGCCACATCGTCCCACGCGGCAACACGACGTAATCGCCGGCACGCAGGCCTAAGTGCCCGAAATCGCAGTACAGGTCGGCTTCCCCGCCGTGCACGAACAGCAGTTCGTCGCCGTCGGCATTGCGCGCGAGCTTGTCCATGCTGAGCGGCAGGCGCCAGAAGCGCACACGGCAGGATCCATTCGCGAGCACCTCAGCAGCCGACCAGGGACTGGTCGCCCCGGCCGGCAGCTGCGTCAGGTCGAGCGCACGCGGGCGCAGTGGACCCTCGAACTCGGTCCAGCCCGTCGGCGGGTGTCGATGGTGGAAGAACGCGGCCGGGCCGAAGAACCCTTCCTTGCTCATCTCGCGTTCGTAGGTCCCTTCGGGCAGGTCGCAGTGCGCCTGCCGCGAGGCAACGCCTTCGACGCGTGAGACTGGTATGTAACGTTTCACTTCGTAACCTCGGTGAAAAGGGGTTAGGGGTTAGGGGTTAGTCGGAG
>JBAVIQ010000175.1:0-7615 GCA_049687035.1 Steroidobacteraceae bacterium | reverse complement strand
AAACATGCCAGTGGCAGCGCGCGAGGCCTCGATCTATACGGCCATCACGATGGCGGAGTACTACCGTGACCTCGGTTACAACGTGCTGCTGCTGGCCGACAGCCTGTCGCGCTGGGCGGAGGCGCTCCGGGAAATTTCCGCAGCACTCGAGGAGATGCCGGGCGAGGAGGGGTACCCCACCTATCTCGGCTCGCGGATGGCGGAGTTCTTCGCGCGCGCCGGAGTCGTCGAGACGCTCGACGGCCGGATCGGCTCGCTGACGGTGCTGTTGTCGATTTCGCCTCCAGGCGGTGATTTCTCGGAGCCGGTGACCCAGGCGTGCCTGCGCAATACGGGCGCGTTCTTCATGCTCGACACGTCGCTGGCGCATCGACGGCACTTTCCGGCGATCAACTGGTTCCAGAGCTTCTCGCTGTACGAAGCGGACGTCGTCGCGCAACTCGATCAGCAGGTTGCCGCGGGTTGGGGAGCGCTCAGGCAGCGGACGCGAGCGCTCCTGCAGCGGGAAGAGAGCCTGCGCGAGGTCGCCGAGATCGTGGGTACCGAGGGTCTGCAGGAGGCGGACCGCCTCCTGATGCGGACGACCGCGAGCATCCGGCAGACGTTCCTCGCGCAGAATGCATTCACCGAGGACGCTTTCTCCACGCCGCAACAGACCTACCAGAAGATCCGGCAGTTGCTCGACGAACACCAGGCAGCGAGCGAGCGGCTCGAACACGGCGAGTCGCCCGGGCAAGTTGCAGAGGTTCGACCGCCATGACGGCTGCCGCCGACTACGCCATGCGCCTGAGCCGGCACAGTTACTCGACGCTGCGCAGCATCCAGGGACCACTGATCTTCGTCGAGAAGGTCAGCGACGCGCGCATGAGCGAGGCGGTCAGGATCGTGTTTCCGGACGGACGCGAGGCGGCCGGTGAGGTGCTCAGGATCGAGGGCGACACGGTGCTGATCCAGGTCATCGGGGACAGCCGCGGCCTCGACATGGACCACACCGAGGTCGTGTTCACGGACGCCATCAAGCGCGCCCCGTTGTCGCCGAGCGTGCTCAACCGCACCTTCGGCGGTTCGTTCCAGCCGCTCGACGACCTGCCGATGTTCGTGCCGGAGCGCTGGGCCCCGGTGTCCGGCTTCCCGCTGAACCCGGTCGCACGCGAACGCCCGCAGGAATTCATCGAAACCGGGTTGTCGTGCATCGATGGCCTGAACACGCTGGTCAAGGGCCAGAAGCTGCCGATCTTTTCCTGCGCCGGGCTGCCATCGAGCGCCATCGTCGCCAGCATCCTGGCGCATGCGCGTTCGGGCGCCGTCGACGCCGAGAGCCCCGGCTCAGGTTCGGTAGTCGTGTTCGTGGCGCTTGGGCTTGCGCATCACGAATACGCGTTCTATCGGCAGACGCTCGAGCGGCTGCAGGGCGATTTCGTCGCATTCATCAACCTGGCGAGGGATCCTGTCGTCGAGCGCTTGCTGGCGCCGCGGTTCGGCCTCACCGTCGCCGAGTATCTCGCCTTCGAACATGGCCGGGACGTGCTGGTGGTCATCACCGACATGACCAACTATTGCGACGCGCTGCGCGAGGTCTCCACGGCACGCGAGGAGTTGCCGGGTCGGCGCGGCTACCCAGGGTACCTGTACTCGGACCTCGCGTCGCTCTACGAGCGTGCCGGACGCATCAAGCAGCGCCCGGGCTCGGTGACGCTGCTTCCGGTCGTCACGATGCCCGAGGACGACATCACGCACCCGATTCCCGACCTGACGGGGTACATCACCGAGGGCCAGATCGTGCTGAGCCGCGAGCTGCATCAACGCGGCGTCTTTCCGCCCGTGGACGTGCTGCCGAGCCTGTCGCGGCTGATGCAGCGTGGCATCGGCAAGGGGCACACGCGCGAAGACCACCGCAAGGTGGCCAATGCCCTGTACATGCACTACGCCGCCGGCCGGGACCTGCGCCGGCTCGAGGCCATCGTCGGTCGCGGGAGCATGGGTGAGTCGGACAAGCGAATGCTCGACTTTGCCGAAGCCTTCGAACGCGAGGTCGTGCACCAGGGCGATGCGCGCCGCGGCATCGGCGAGACGCTGGACCTGAGCCTGGCTTTGCTGCAGAAATTCGGCCTGTCCGCATGATTCATCCGACCCGCACCGACCTGCTGCAGCTGGAGGAAAAGGCCACGTCGATTGCGAACAGCGTGGCCATCCTGAAGGCACGGCGCCAGGCGCTGATTCGCGGCTTCCTCGAATCGGTACGCCCTCTCGTGCGCTCCCGGGATGCGATCCGGCGCGACTACGGCATCGCCATCGACGAACTGCACCTGAGCGAAGGGCACGAGGGGGCCGCATTCGTGGAGACGCTCGCCGCACTCTCGGAGCGCGAGGTGGGTGTGGACATCGCAGAGCGCAATGTACTCGGTGTTCGCTACCGTGACCTCGTGGCCTTCGGGCCTTTCGTGCGGACGCCGCAGGAACGTGCCTACGATTACACGGTCACCACGCCGCATCTCGAGGAGTCGGTGCACGGCTTCGAGTCGGTGCTGGAAACGATGCTCGAAATCGCCGCGTTCGAGAGCAAGCTCAAGATGCTCGGCGAGGAGATCCTGGCTGTCACGCGCAGGGTGCGTGTACTGGAGGAGCGTGTGTTGCCGCGGTTGCGAGCGGAGATCCGCTCCATCGTGCAGTTCCTGGGCGAGCGTGAGCGCGAGGCTCACTATCGCCTCAAGAAATTCAAGACGGATCGGCGCGGTGGGACATTCAGCGACCCGTCTTCTCGTACGTGCCTACGAGTTGCGCGTGCGCCAGCACGTGACCTTTCATCGCCGCCTCCACCTGCGCCTTGGTCGGGTGCTTGAGACCGTCGAGCACGACGTCCAGTGCGTAGAGCTTGTGAAAGTAGCGATGCCGGCCGATGGGTGGGCAGGGACCGCCATAGCCCGTGCGTTTCCAATCGTTGAGGCCCTCGACCGTTCCCTTGGGCAGGGCTGTCGGTGCGATGCCCTCCGGCAGGCCGGCTGAATCCGCGGGCAGGTTCGCAAGCACCCAATGGACCCACGTCATCTTGGGCGCACGTGGATCAGGCGCGTCTGGGTCATCGACGATCAGCACCAGCGATTTCGCGCCTGTCGGTATGCCTTGCCAGCGCAGTGGCGGCGAAACATCGTTGCCTTCACAGGTGCAGCGCTGCGGTATCGCCGCGTCGGGACCGAATGCGGTCGACGAGATTTCCATGGCCATGGCGGAACCTCCTGTCAGTAGCGCGATCAGCGAGAAGAACGTGTTCCTGAAGTTCATGTTGCGATTCGATTGGCGCGTGCTCGACATTCTGTCTTCCTTACTTCCTTACTTCCTTACTTTCGCCCCGCGTCACGGTCGCAGCAGCCGCCTCAGGTCGGCAAGTCGTCGCGTGTTGACCACGTCGTCCGGTTCCAGCCAGCCGCGTCGCGCCTGGTCGATGCCGAAGCGCATGAGATCAAGGTCGGCCGCACGATGCGCATCGGTGGAAATTGCGAGGCGGACCCCCGCTTCCTTGGCCATCCGGCAGCCCTGGTCGTCCAGGTCGAGTCGGTCCGGGTGCGCGTTGACCTCCAGGATCCGGCCGCGCTCCCTGGCTGCCGTCAGCACACGCTCGAGGTCGATGTCGTAAGGTTCCCTGGCGTTGAGCAGCCGGCCGGTCGGATGCGCCAGGATCGTGAAGTACGGGTTGTCCATCGCCCGCAGTATTCGCTCGGTCTGCTGCTCACGGCTGCGATTGAGGCCGTAATGGATAGCGCACACGGTGAAATCGAGTTCCTTCAGCACATCGTCGGGCAGGTCCAGCGAGCCGTCGTCGAGGATGTCCACCTCCGCCGACTTGAGCACCACGATGCCTTGCAGCTTCGCATTCAGCTTGTCGATCGCACGAACCTGCTGCAGCAGGCGACGCCGGTCCAGGCCATGCGCGATGCGGACATGCTTGCTGTGATCGTTGGCCGAGATGTATTCGTAGCCTCGCGCAGCCGCGGCCATCGCCATGCCGTCCAGCGTGTAGCGGCCATCGGTCGCGGTGGTGTGACAGTGCAGGTCGCCGCGGATGTCGGCGATCTCGATCAGGGCAGGCAGCCGCTTCTTGCGCGCAGCCTCGATCTCACCGCGGTCTTCGCGCAGCTCGGGCGGAATGAACGGCAGGGCGACGGCGTCGAAGACGTCCTGCTCCGTGCGTCCACCCACGCTGCGGTCACCGCTGAAGAGGCCGTATTCGTTCAGCTTGAGGCCCCTGGCGGTCGCGAGCTTGCGCACGGCGATGTTGTGCGCCTTGGATCCGGTGAGGTAATACAGCGCGGCGCCGAAGCTCGCCGGGGCCACGACACGGACATCCACGTGCATCCCGTTACGCAAGCGCACCGTGCCACGTGTCGACCCCTTGGCCAGCACCTCGGTCACGTCTTCGTAGCCCACGAACGCGTCCATGACCCCGGAGACGTTGCGGTCGGCACTGACCACCAGGTCGAGGTCGCCGACTGTGTCGCGCCGTCGCCGGTAGCTCCCCGCGACCTCGACCGCCCCGACGCCTGCCACCGATCGCAGGTGTTCGACCAGCGGTCCGACGATGTCCTCAGCGTCGACCAGCTTGATCCGCTTCTCGCTCGACGCCATGCGTTCCGCCCGCTGGCTGATCAGCTGCTCGGTCCTTGCACCGAAGCCCTTGACCTCGCGGATGCGCCCGCTGCGCGCGGCCCGCTGCAGGTCCTCCAGGCTGCGGATCCTGAGGGCCCGGTAGAGGGCCTTGGCCCGCTTTGGACCGAGGCCTTCGATGCGGGTCATCTCGACGAGTGGTCGCGGCACTTTGGCGCGCAGCTGGTCGAGCAGTGGCAGCTTGCCGGTGTGCACGATGGTGGCGACCTTGCCGGCGAGGTCTGCGCCGATGCCGGGAAGTTCAGCCAGGTCGGCGCCCGCAGCGACGAGTTCGGACATGCTCCGCGCATGGCCGCGGATCACCCTTGCGGCATTACGATAGGCGCGGATGCGGAACGGATTGTCCTCGCGGATCTCGAGCAGGTCGGCGAGCTGCTCGAACAGGTCCGCGATCTCGGCGTTGTGGACCGACATGATCTTTCACGGCTTGATCGATTTGCCTCGCTTGGCCCGATGTACTGCCACGTGCGCGCCGGCGCAACGTGGCTAGTGCCTAAGTAGTCACTCCCCGTCCACCGAGAACGCTGCGAGCACGTTGCCCGGCATGTGGAAGTACGCCCCGTAGCCGGAGTTCACGTACACCATGCCGTCGTGCACGACCGGGCCGCCGCCACCAATGGTGCCACCGAGGCCGGGTTTGCCCGAAAGCGTCGGCAACGGTTGCGAGGTGTCGAAGCTCCAGAGCACCTTGCCGTCTTCGGTGTCGTACGCGCGCACACGGCCGTCCATGTGGCCGGCGAAGATCACGCCGGGAATGCCGACGATCGAGGCAAGGATGCCCGGGTCGCAGTACTGGCGGCCATAGCAGACATCGTCTGGAATGCTCTTCCAGATCAGTTTGCCGGTCACTGGATCGAGCGCGTACAGGCCCGGCCGCAAGGGGCCGGCTTCTTTTTCGCGCTCCGCGGAAGACTTGTCCATCGAGAACTTCATGTCGGCGATCGGCACGTAGAGCCGCTTGCCGTCGTACGCCATGCCGAACTGGATACCACCCTGGATCGAGCCACGGCCCACGCGGTTCGTCCACAGCATTCCTTTCTTCGGGTCGTCCGGATCGAGCGCGAGCGCCTGGCCACTCTTGAGGCCGACGAAGATGCGATCCGAGCCGTCCGGCAGCTTGCCGAGCATCGTGCCGGAGCCGATGTCGAAGTCCGGGCCGGCCGGCTCAGGACACGTATCGAGCCCGATCATGCAGCCGACGTTCCACGCGTCGCCCGGCACCACCTGCCATGACCAGCGAACCTTGCCGGTCTTCAGGTCGAAGGCGATCACGGCATTGCTGCGATCGTTTGCGGGTCCCGTGTAGTTGTTGCCCGTGCCTGCGTAGAGCACACCGCGCTTCTGATCGAGCGTGGGCGTGTTCCAGATCGCGGCGCCGGACGGCGACCATACCGGCGTGCCGATCTTCGAGTGGCCGACCATCTTCGGTTTCTCGTTGATCGTGTACGTCTTCCACAGCTGCTTGCCCGTGCGCGCATCGAGCGCGAGCATGCTGCCGCGGAACGTGCAGCAGGCGTACTTCGGGTCGGCCATCGCTTCTTCGAGTGACGACACCGGCACGTACAGCGCGCCGTCGTGATAGACGGGTGAAGCCGTGATGGTTGTACTCGGGTGATCGTCGGCCTTGGCGCGCCAGACTTCCTTGCCCGTGAACGCATCGACGGCATACACGCGCCCAATCAGGTCGCCAAAGAAGGCCAGCGGTGTCGCACTGCCCGCGTCGGCAGTCGACTGCACCATCACCGGTGTGCGCACCTCCGCCGTCGTCTTGAACGTCCAGCGGACGCAGCCGGTCCTGGCGTCCAGCGCATAGACGGTGCCGTCCTGCGAGCCTGTGTAGAGCGCGCCGTACGCAAACGTCGGGCGCGAACGCATGCGCACCGTATTCGGGAAAGCCACCGCCCACTTGAGCTTGAGCTTCGGCACGTCCGCCGCGGCGAGTTTCGCGATGCCCGCGGCGACGAAATGATCGTTGTCCGGCGTCTGGCCCCAGCCCTGGATCGTCGGCACTTGCGCGCGATCGAACTTGGCGGCGTCGCCGCTGCACGTCGCTGCGACGGGCGTCCTCGGCATGCCGACCGGGCTGCCCGACAGGTACTCGGCCACGTGATGCATCTGCTCGTTGCTCAGTTTGACCGCCATCGGCCGCATGATTCCGAGCGACAGCGCGTCGTAGATCGCCTCCGGCGACATCATGTTGAGAAAGACCTTGACCGGAGCCTTTGGCGCCTGGCCCTCGTGGCACTGTGCACAGTGTTCGCGATAGACCGTCGCTCCGGGTTTCTGCTCCGGGTCGCCGCTCTGTGCGGCGTTCATCTTCGCCTTGATGTCGCTGAGGTCGGCCGGGGGTGGCGAGGACACCGCGGCGTGTGCGACCTGCAGTGCGCCAGGCGCGCACAGGGCGAAAGCGACGAATGTCCGGAAGTAATTCATGCGGGGTTTCTCGGGGCAGGGACGGTGCACGCGGCAGGCCCGATCAGCCTTTGTGACCGGGATTCGCCCGATCCTAGAGAGGGGTCCTGCAAAAAACAAGCAGGTCATCCTGTTTTCTTGGCGCGAAGGCTCCGGTGCAACATCGGGCCTGTTTCAAGTCCGAAAGCTGGGTCCCGTCAGTGTCTCGTGGCTGCACGACTATGGTTGCAGCTGGTACTGCCGTGGCCAAGCGGAGCGTAGACTTCGGCACGCACACAGGACGTGGTTCGAGGGGGGCGATGCGATGCGATACGGACAGGACATCCGATGCATGCTGGCGGTCATGCTGTGGCTGGTCGGCGGTTGCACCACGCAGAGCTATGCACCCGCCAGCGACGCAGTCACGCGCGAGATCAAGATCAAGGCCGGAGACGAGATTCGCGTCATCACGACGCGGCGCGAGCGGCTGACGCTCGAAGTCACCGAGGTCCGCGGCGATCGCTTCATCGGCGTGACTGCCAAGCCCCATCCGAAGGAACTGCGG
>JBAVIQ010000174.1:0-2296 GCA_049687035.1 Steroidobacteraceae bacterium | reverse complement strand
ATTATAGCGAGCCCGTGTGCAGCAGTTTGTTTTCAGGTTGGATGGGCACGCGCCGTCGGCGCCCGGGCCGCGTCAGCAGTCGACGGCCGTGGCACGCATTTCGGGCTGGACCAGGCTGCCAGCCCAGACCTCGTCGAAATAGGCCAGATAGCGCTTGACGACTGCGACGTCGTTGAACTCGACGATGCCTTCCCACGTCGACGCCTGCTGCCGCAACGCGATGGCCTTGTCGTCGGCCACGATGAACGAGCACGGGTTGGCTCGGTACTCGGGCGCGACGTTGCGCAGGTCGATGTAACTCGTGAGACGGCGCGCCATCATCATGAAACGGTTGCCTTCGCGCGAGACGCGGCCGGGATTCGAGATCAGCACGCGCAGACGCGCATGGCTGCGGGCCAGCACGAGCCGCTTGACCGGCTCGAGGAAGAGGTCGTGGTCGTAGATCAGCGGCTCGAGGTCGGTCGTGTAGATGGAAAGCGTGCGGTTGGCGCGCGTCGCGATCTCTGCGACCGCGGCCCGGTATTCCTCAAGATTCGAGAGGATGCTGCGCGTTCCCGTCAGGTCCAGCCGATGTTCCATCCCGCTTCCCGACCGCCCGGCGCATGCGCTGGTGCGGTATTCCGACCTCGTCGAATTCCGGGCCATCGGCCCGGAAACCCAACCGCTCGTAGAATCCGGCGGCAGACACCTGCGCATTGAGGTACACCTCCTGGAATCCGCGCTCGGCGGCGAGATCCATGAGGCGACGCATCACGGCGACGCCAGCTCCGGTGCCACGGTACTGCGGCAGTACTGCGACGCGACCAATCTTACCGGTGGGCTCCAGGCGTCCTGTGCCGACCGCGTCACGTTTTGCGGAAGCAGGTGGTTCGAAGACGAGGACGTGCGGGATGACGGGATCGAGCTCGTCCCACTCGTCGCGTTCCGCGATCTGCTGTTCTTCGATGAAAACAGACCGCCGTACGCGCTGAATCTGCCAGCGGTCGTGCTCCCACGTGGCCAGCCGCACGACGTAATCCCGGGGCGGTTGCGAAGTCATGTCGGCGAGCGGTGGCAGTGTTATGTCAAACGTCGCGGCTTGCGACTCAGACCTCGCGGGCCAGTCGGGCCGCGAGACCGATGTATGTCGCTGGGGTCAGTGCCTTGAGCCTTGCTTTTTCGGCAGGCGGGATCGGCAGCCCATCGACGAACTTGGCGACCGCTGGCCCGTCGATGCGGTGTCCGCGCGTGAGTGCCTTCAACTGTTCATAGGCTTCGGGCACCGCGTACCGGCGCATCACGGTCTGGATCGGTTCTGCCAGCAGTTCCCAGTTCGCCGCGAGATCTTCAGCGAGTCGCGCACGATCGATCTCGATGCGAGCGAGTCCCCGTGCGACGGACTGGATCGCGATATCGGAATGCGCTAGCGCGACGCCCAGGTTGCGCTGCACGGTGGAGTCGGTGAGGTCGCGCTGCCAGCGCGAGATCGGCAGTTTTTCGGACAGGAAGCGCAGCAGCGCATTCGCAAGCCCGAAGTTGCCCTCGCCGTTCTCGAAGTCGATCGGGTTGACCTTGTGCGGCATCGTCGACGAGCCGACTTCGCCCGCGACGACCTTCTGCCTGAAATAGCCAAGCGACACGTAGCCCCAGAAATCGCGGCACAGATCCGTCAGGATCGAGTTGCAGCGGGCGAGGGCGTCGCAGTACTCCGCGGTCCAGTCGTGCGGCTCGATCTGCGTGGTGTACGCGTTCCACTCAAGGCCGAGCAATTCGACCAGTCGCTGACCGAGCAGCGGCCAGTCCACGTCCGGGTATGCCGCGACGTGTGCGTTGTAATTGCCGACGGCGCCGTTGATCTTGCCGCGGATCGGCACCGCCGCGAACGTATCGCGTGCCTGGCGCAGGCGGCGTACGAACACCGCGACTTCTTTCCCAAGCGTCGTGGGCGTCGCGGCCTGGCCGTGCGTACGTGACATCATCGCGTCGTCGGCATGGGCGTGCGCCATCGAGCGCAGGGCGCCGAGCAGCGCGTCGATGCGTGGCAACAGCACCTTCGAACGTGCTTCCTGGCACATCAGCGCGTAGGACAGGTTGTTGATGTCCTCGGACGTGCACGCGAAATGCACGAATTCGAGCCGTGACTGCCAGGCCGGGTGCGCGCCGAGCTTCTGCTTGATCAGGTACTCGACAGCCTTGACGTCGTGATTGGTCTCGCGCTCGAAAGCCTTCACCGCCGCGGCGTCCTCGGGGTCGAAACCTTCGACGATCTGCTGGGCGACGACAAGGTCGGCCGGGGTAATGCCGCGCAGTTCGGCGA
>JBAVIQ010000173.1:0-4637 GCA_049687035.1 Steroidobacteraceae bacterium | reverse complement strand
GCCCAGGCAGCGCTCGGCCACGGCGGGACGGCGCGCGCCGCCCGACTGCGCGCCTCGATCGCGGAAAGGCTGCCGGAAGCCCCTCTCCTGCCCCCGTGGTTCGCGCGCCAGTTGGACCAGGTCGACTCGCAGCTCGCCGAACTGCAGGACTGGAAGACGTTCAGGGTCGTGCCAAAGCGGGCCGAACTGGTGCAGCAGATGCAATCGCTGGTCGGCGCCGATATGTCACCGGAGGAACTCGCGCAGCGAATCCGCCAGCTGCGGGACGAATGGCGGACCCTGGGCCGGGGCGCGGGCGAGGAAGCCTCGGATGAATTGCAGCAGTTCCAGGAGGCCGCCGACCGCGCCTACGCACCCTGCCGCGAGCACTTTGCCCGGCAAGCCGAACTGCGCAAAGAGAACCTGGAGCGGCGCGAAGCGCTGATCGAAAGGCTGACGGCGTTTGCTGCGGAACATGCGGGCGAGCACCCGAACTGGCGTGCAATCAATCAGGCCATCGTCGAGTCACGGCGTGAGTGGCGTCAGTACGCGCCGGTGGACCAGGCGGTCGTGAAGCCGCTTCAGGCACGTTTTCATGCATTGGTGGACGGACTGCAGGCGCGGCTGGATGCCGAGTACGCAAGCAATGTCCAGGCGAAGCGCGACTTGATCGCCCGCGCCGCCGGGCTCCTCGCGCTCGAGGACACGCGCAAGGCCATCGACGAAACCAGGAACCTGCAGCGAGCATGGAAAGCCGTCGGCATCGTGCCGTGGAAACTGGACAACGCCCTGTGGGACGAGTTCCGGAAGCAATGCGACGCCGTCTTCCAGCGCAGCTCGCAGGAATCCCTGGCGTACGCCACCACTCTCGAAGCGAACCAGGCGCAGGCAGCCGGGGTGTGCGACGAGCTGGAGCGGATCGCCGGGCTGAGCGGCGAGCCGTTGTTGTCTGCCGTGCCGCGGCTGGATGAGCTGTGCGCGCAGTTCGAATCGCTGGACTTGCCGCGATCATCCGCACGCGCGCTGCGTTCACGGTTTTCACAGGCAACCGACCGTTGCGCCGAAGCCGTGCACGGACAGCGCGCGGCGGCGGCGCGCCGTGGCTGGACCGACGGGTTTGCAGCCGCTGCCCAGGTTCGCGCGTACGCACTCGCGACCGTCCTGGGACGGGCGCCCTCGGAGTGCGAGGCGTTGCAGACTTCCGCAGCGTCCGCGATTGCCGGGCTCACGCATGCCCCGAAAGCGATGCGCAGCATCCTCGAGCAACGGATCGCAGCGGTCGCCGCCGGCACGGTAAGCGCCGATCTCGCCGCGAACGAGGCGGCGCTGCGGCTGCTGTGCATCCGCGCGGAGTTGATCTCGGGTGCAGCCACGCCGCCGGAAGACGCGGAGTTGCGGCGCGAATACCAGATGCGACGCCTGGTCGAATCGATGGGTCGCGGTGAGCGCGTCACGCCGGCCGAACTCGACGATCTCGCGCTCGAATGGCTCGCGGTGGGGCCGGTCGAGCCGGCCGTCCACGATCGGTTGCTGGCCCGTTTCGAGCGCTGTCGCAACGCTGGCAACTCCATGCTGCAGGACGATGGCTAGTGCCTGAGGCCATCGTGGCGAGCCCGGCGCGGCTGACGATGCAGATGCCGGTGCGCACACGCCCGAATGCTAGGATCGCCGCATGAACAGCACACCGAACGTACTGGTCATCATGTACGACCAGCTGACCCCTGCGACGCTCGGGTGCTACGGCAGCCGCACTGCGAAGTCGCCGCATATCGATCGTCTCGCCGCCGCAGGCGTGGTGTTCGACGCTGCCTACACCAACAGCCCGCTGTGCACACCGGCGCGCTACTGCATGATGACCGGGCAGCTGCCCTCGTCCACGCGCGGCTACGACAACGCGGCATACCTCGCCAGCACGATTCCGACGTTTGCGCATTACGTCCGCGCCGCCGGCTATCGCACGGTGCTCGCCGGCAAGATGCACTTCGTCGGCCCCGACCAGCTGCATGGCTTCGAGGAGCGCCGCACGACGGACATCTATCCAGCGGACTTCGGCTGGACCCCGGACTGGCGCACGCCCGGTGAGCGAATCGACTGGTGGTATCACAACATGGAGAGCGTGACTGGCGCCGGCGTAGCCGAAGTCACCAACCAGCTGCTGTTCGACGACGAGGTGGGCTTCCACGCGATGCGCGCGCTGCACGATGCGGCCCGTGCCGACGATGGACGGCCGTTCCTGCTCGTCGCCAGCTTCACGCACCCGCACGATCCTTACGTGACGCGGCGCGAATACTGGAATCGCTACGAAGGCGTCGAGATTCCGATGCCCGCAGTGTCCGCGGCAGACGTGCCTGCGGATCCGCACACCCAGCGTCTGCGCGTGGCATGCGACATGGAACGCACGCCGATCACTGATGACGACGTGCGCCGTGCCCGTCGCGCCTACCTCGGAAACATCGCGTACGTCGACGACTGGACTGGCCGGCTCGTCGGAACGCTCGAGGCGCTCGGACTGGCGGACGATACGGTCGTCATCCTGCTCGCCGATCACGGCGACATGCTCGGCGAGCGCGGGCTCTGGTACAAGATGAGCTTCTTCGAGGGGTCCGCGCGTATCCCGCTGGTCGTGCACGCGCCCGCCCGCTTCCGCGCGCGCCGCGTGTCGACGCCGGTCTCGCTGGTCGACGTGCTGCCGACCCTCGTCGAGTTGTCGGGTGGTGCGGTGGCCGACGCCGTCGAACCGCTGGCGGGCGGCTCACTGCTGCCGCTGTGCGAAGGCGCAGCAGAAGACCGCACCGTCGTCGGCGAGTACGCGGCCGAGGGCGCCTGCGCGCCGATCGTCATGCTGCGCCGGGGCACGTTGAAATTCGTGCACTGCCCCGCCGATCCGGACCAGCTGTTCGACCTCGCGACGGACCCCGGTGAACGGGTCAACCTTGCCGGCCACGCGGAATGGGCTGGGACCGTCGCCGAATTCCGCAACGAGGTCGCGCAGCGGTGGGACCTGGCGCGATTTCATGCAGACGTGCTGCAGGATCAGGCGCGGCGCCGGTTCGTGATGGAAGCATTGCGCACGGGCAACTACACACCGTGGGAGTTCACGCCGCAGCGCGACTCCTCGAACGAGTACATGCGCAACCATCTCGATCTCAACGACGTAGAACGAAGCGCCCGCTGGCCGCGCTGAACCGACTGGCGCCGGGGCTAGAACCGGAACGTGACGCCCAGCGCAGGACCATTGAAGTCAATCGACCTGATCGGCTGGCTGTCGCCGAGATCGTAGTCGAGGTAGCGCCAGACACCGGTCACATCGATCGAATCAAAGCTGTAACCCAGTCCGGCCATTCCCTGCCACGTCAGGTCGGAGTCGCCGGTGCCCACGTCGAGATAGTAGGGAACGTACCACTGTCGATCGGCACCGAGGGTCCATCGCCCCTTCACGCCGACGATCGCATCCCACAGCGTGTCCTCGGCGCCAGAGGAACCAGTGCGGCCCTCGATCGGCAAGGATGCGATGTCGCCATTAAATTGCCACTGCAGTGTCTCCTCGAGATCCAGCATTCTCACGCCACCCAGCACGTTCATGGAGAAATTCTCCTGCTGAATGACCTCGTAGCTTCCTGCCAGCGTCCAGAGCCAACCCGTGATGTCGAGCTCGAGGTCGGCATTCACGGTGACTGGAACCTCGACCTGCCCAAGTCCGAAATCGCGGGTTCCCTTTTGGGACGCGCCGAGGTCAAGGTAGATGACATCTGTCGCAAGACCCCACCGGCCCTTGCGGCCCTCGAAGGCACCCATGAAGGCGAAATTCAGGCTGTCGAGAATCGCGTCGGCACTGACGTCGATCGAGGGGCCGCCGCCGCTCGGCGGAAAGGAGGTCTCGCCGCCCAGACTCGGCAGCCACACGTAGACCGTTGCATTCCACTGCCAATCGCCGTCGCCAGTCGCGGCCTGCGTGGGCGAAGGCGCGATTGCCGCGAGTATGCACGTTGTCGCGACGCCGAAGATGCGGGCCGTGTTTCGTCGAGTCAAGAGCGTCTCGTTCATCTGGAAATCCTGCATTGAGTGACAACCATTACAACGACCGATAAAATTGCGCCTCGCTATCGGCATCAGACCAGTACGCAGCAATCGCAGTGGTGCTTGCGCAAAATGCCTGCGATTCAGTCGACTGCGATTCCAAGGGCGGCGGCTACTGTAACCTGACTGGCCTTCGCTGGGCACTTGCCGGCGTGAAATATCGCACGTGTACACCCTGGGGGCCGGATTGTCCGTACCGATTCGTCGCGGGGCAATACTGACGATCAGGCACAGTACACGCGCGGTACTCGTCTTCGCCGCGATGCTGGCGAGCCCTGCTGGTGCGCAATCGGTTGCGTCACCCGATGACGCATTGCGTCGCGAGGTGAGCGCGCTGGCCGCGCGTCTCGGTCGGCTCGAATCTGAAAACGCCGCGCTTAAGCAAGCCAACCAAAGCCTGACAGGGCGCGTTGCCGAGCTGGAGGCGCAGGTAGCCGGTGAAGCCTCAGCAGGCGACTGCGGAAAAGCCGCCGTAACCGTGCCGGTGGCCGTCGGTTCTGCATCCGCAGTGACTCCAACCCCGCAACCCTGTTACGAACAGATCAAGGTGAGCGGCCTCGTCTTCGGCGACGCCTATGCAG
>JBAVIQ010000172.1:0-4718 GCA_049687035.1 Steroidobacteraceae bacterium | reverse complement strand
CGTCCGGTGTGGGCGCGCGCGATCTTGATGCAGTTCTCGACCGCCTCGGCGCCCGTCGTCACGAAGATCGCCTTCTTCGGCGTCGGTCCCGGCGCGAGTCGGTTGAGCTTCTCCGCGAGTTCGACCGCGACGCCGTAAGGCGTGACCATCAGGCACGTGTGACTGAATGCGTCGAGCTGCTTCGCGACCGCCGCCTGCACCTTCGGGTGCAGGTGCCCGGTGTTGAGCACGGCGATGCCGCTGCCGAAGTCGATGTAGCGGCGGCCTTCGACGTCCCAGATCTCGGCATTGCGCGCCCGTTCGACGTACACGGGCAGCTGGTTGCCGAGCCCGCGCGCGAACGCGGCGTCACGCCGCTGTTGCAGGTCCTGGTTGGTATCAGTCATGAGCGCTCCAGGCCCTCGGCGACCCGTCGCGTCAGGTAGTCGGCGAACTTCCGGCCCAGCTGGGGGTGCTTGAGGGCGAACTCGACCGTGGCCTCGAGGTAGCCGAGCTTCGAGCCGCAGTCGTACCGCTTGCCCTCGAACGCATAGGCGAAGATGGGCTCGTCCGCGAGCAGCGCGGCGATGCCGTCGGTCAGCTGGATCTCGCCACCCGCGCCACGGCCGATGGTCTCGAGCTTGCCGTAGATCGCTGGAGTAAGCACGTAACGGCCGACCACCGCGAGATTGGACGGCGCGTCCTTCGGCTTTGGTTTCTCGACGATGCGCCTGACACGCGAAACCCGCGCGTCCACGGCATCGGCCGCGACGTTACCGTACTTGTCGGTTTCCTCGGGTTTCACGGTCTGCACGCCGAGCACGCTGCCGCCGTACTGATCGAACACCCGCGCCATCTGCCCGAGACAGGCTTCCTCGGCGTCGATGAGGTCGTCGGCCAGGTGCACGAAGAACGGCTCGTTGCCAACCGCGGGGCGCGAGCACAGCACCGCGTGGCCGAGACCTAGCGGATACGGCTGGCGGATGAAGAGGCAGCTGGCGTAGGACGGGACGATGCCTCGCAGCGTGTTGAGCGTCTGGTCGCGGCCCTTGGTCGCGAGTTCCTGCTCGAGCTCGTGGTCGGGGTCGAAATGGTCCTCGATCGCCCGCTTGGCCGAACCGGTGACAAACACCAGCTTTTCGGCGCCGGCCTGCAGCGCCTCTTCGACCGCGTACTGGATCAACGGCTTGTCGACGATCGGCAGCATCTCCTTGGGGCTGGCCTTGGTGGCCGGCAGGAACCGCGTGCCACGGCCTGCGACCGGAAAGACTGCCGTCCTGATCTTCATGCTGCGTATCCCTGCCTGCGCCGACCATCGGCCGATACCGCATGATACTGGATAGCGCAGCGGTCCCTCCATGCGCCCTTCCCGCGGCGAGGCGCCGGACGTTGCCGTCCGGGCCCCGCGGGTCTGGACGTCAGTGGCCGGCGGGCGGCGCAGCCGGCTTGGACGCCGGCTTGGGCGCGGACTTGCCGGACTGGGCCGGCGTGGCGGCCGCACCATTCAGCCGGATGTTGCCGCGATTCTGCTCGAGCACGCGCTCACCGATGCCATCGACCTTGAGCAGGTCTTCCGGGCTCCTGAACGGGCCGTTCTTCTGCCGGAACTCGATGATGGCCTGGGCCTTCGCCGGGCCGATGCCATCGAGTTCTTTGGCGAGCGTCGCGGCGTCCGCGCTGTTGAGGTTGACCGGTCCCGCCAGGGCAGCGCCCGCCGGCAGCAGGCTGACGATGAGTCCCTGGACCAGCGTCCGGATTTTCTTGTCTTGCATGATTTAGGCCTCCTTGGTTGCTTGCGCACCGCGGCAGGACGCCACGGCCGGGAGCCAAGTTAGCGCTGGAGTTACGGGTTGGCGCGCAGTGAAATTCGCGCGTTCGCAGCGAAAGTCAGGCCGCGGACCGAGGCAGCGCGGCCTTCGGCAGGAATTCGAGCGCCGCGACGCCGCGCAGCGTGTCCCACGCATGACAGGCGGGGCACTGCCAGAGAAAAGTCGAGCTGTCGAGGCCGCACTGGCTGCAGCGATAACGCGCATGACGCAGCACCACGTTGCGCAGCGCGCCCGCGATCGCGTGCAGTTGCTCGTGCGTGGGCTCGGCAGCGGCCGGCAGGAAGGCGGCCGTCATATCGCGCAGGTCGCTGTCGATCGTCAACATGTCGCGCACGCAGTCGAGGATCACGGGATCGTCGTAGTAACCGCTGACGATCGCGGCGTACGCGATCTCCGCCGGATTGCCGACGCCTTTGCGCACCAGCTCCTGCAGCGTCTCGTCGAACTGCTGCGGCTCGCCGGCCTGTTTCGCGGCATCGGCCAGGCGCGGCAGCACCAGCGCGAGCAGATGGAAATCGCGCCGGACCACGCTGCGGTACATCTGCACCGCAAGCTTTGGATCGCCCTGCCGCCGCGCCAGGTCACCACGCAGGATCGCACCGCGTCCGAAATCGTGCTGTTCCCGCGCTGCGCTCTCGAGGTGTTGGATCGCGAGCGGGTAGTCCTGTACTGCAATCGCTGCTTCCGCCATCTCGCAATAGAAATGCGCGATCGCGGCAGGCTGCTCCGGTACGCCGACATTGCGCAGACGCTTGTGCGCGTCGGCCGCTTGCTGCCATTCGTGCTGGATTTCGTAGATGCGCACCAGGTGCGACAACGCGAGCGCGGGTTCGCGGCCGCTTTCCGCCTGGGCCTGGAACAATTCCTCGGCGCGGTCGTACAAGCCTGCGCGGAAGTAGTCGCGCGCGAGTTCGGTCAGCGCCGCGTCGCGCGTATCGGAACTCAGGCTGGTGCGGTCGACGATGTGCTGGTGCACGCGGATCGCCCGCTCCACTTCGCCGCGGCGCCGGTACAGGCTGCCCAGCGCGAAATGCGTGTCGACCGTTTCGTCGTCTATTTCCGAGAGGCTCAGGAAGACTTCGAGCGCGCGGTCGGGCTTGTCGTCGAGCAGGAAGCGCACGCCCTCCAGGTAACGTGCGCGGCGCACGTGCCGGCGCCTGCGCCGCACCAGGGTGCGCCAGGTCGTGACGCCCCAGCCCAACGCGAGCGTGCCGGCGAGCGTCCACCAGAACGTCTGCTGGACGTCAGTGGGCATCGGAAGGGGAGGAAGGGGCGGAAGGGGAGGAAGGTAAGGAAGGCGAAGATGCGGCGCCCAGGCGGCGTTCAGCGAGGCGCAGCGCCTGCCGCAACCGGCCACGTTCCGCCAGCAACTCGGCGACCCAGCGCGAACGCGCAAACGCGCCGGCGAGCAGGCCCGCGGCAAATGCGAGCAGCAGCGCGAGGCCGGACGAGACGGTGAACCTGGCCAGGGCGATGTCGACGTCGAACCGCTGCTGGTTCAGCGCGGTGAACAACATGGCCAGCAGGAGCAGGAAAGCGAGAACGATGCCGAAGGCGACACGTCGCAGCATGGCTTGGGTCAATCGACCGTGCTGGGGCTCGTCGAGGCGGAGGAACGCGACGATGCCGGCGGCGACAGGTCGTCGTCCGGTTCGTTGACGCGTTCGCGCAGGTCCTTGCCGGGCTTGAAGTGCGGCACGTACTTGCCCGCGAGCGCGACGGTTTCGCCGGTCTTGGGATTGCGACCCTGGCGCGGCGGGCGGAAATGCAGGCTGAAGCTGCCGAATCCGCGGATCTCGATGCGCTGACCCTGGGCCAGCGCGTCACTCATGATTTCGAGGACCTGCTTGACCGCCAGTTCGACGTCCTTCGCCGGCAGATGGCTCTGCTTTGCGGCGATGAGCTCGATGAGCTCGGACTTCGTCATGCTGCGCTCGCCGTCCACTCGCAAGCTCCCCGGATCTTCTTGGTTTCGAATCTGCGTCGGGACTCCGCGGCGGCGGTGAAACCGCCGCGGGTCCATGCGGGTCTACTCGTCCTGACCGGAAATCTGCTCCTTGAGCAGGTCGCCGAGACTGGTGCCGGTCGTGGAATCGGAGCGATAGCTCTGCATCGCTTCGTGTTCCTCGGCCATGTCCTTCGCCTTGATCGAGAGCGCCACCGTGCGGACCTTGCGATCCACGGCGGTGAACTTGGCCTCGACCTCGTCGCCGACCTTCAGCAGCATGCGCGCGTCTTCGACGCGATCGCGTGCCAGTTCGGACGCACGCAGGTAGCCGTCGATGCCGCCGCCCAGGTCGACGATGGCGCCCTTGGCTTCCACTTCGCGGACGATGCCACGGACGATCGATCCCTTCGGGTGCTGGGCGATCCAGTTCGAGAACGGGTCCTGCGCCAGCTGCTTGACGCTGAGCGAGATGCGCTCGCGCTCCGGGTCGATCGCGACGACGACCGCCTCGACCGTCTGGCCCTTCTGGTAACCGCGCACCGCTTCTTCGCCGGTGATGTCCCAGGAGAGGTCGGACAGGTGCACGAGACCGTCGATGCCACCGGCCAGGCCGATGAACAGGCCGAAGTCGGTGATGGAACGGATCTGGCCGCTGACCTTGTCGCCGCGGTTGTAGTTGTCGGCGAACTCACGCCACGGGTTCGGCTGGCACTGCTTGATGCCGAGCGAGATGCGGCGACGCTCTTCGTCGATGTCCAGCACCATGACTTCGGTTTCCTGGCCGATGTGCACGACCTTGGACGGGTTGACGTTCTTGTTCGTCCAGTCCATCTCGGACACGTGGACGAGGCCTTCGACGCCCTCTTCGATCTCGACGAAGCAGCCGTAGTCGGCAATGTTCGTGACCTTGCCAAACAGACGCGTGCCCGTCGGGTAGCGGCGCGCGATGTTCTGCCAGGGGT
>JBAVIQ010000171.1:0-6991 GCA_049687035.1 Steroidobacteraceae bacterium | reverse complement strand
GTCCACATCGCGGGCGATTCAGGCACCGGTAAAGAGCTGGTCGCACGGATGATTCACGACACGGGACCCCGGCATGACGGACCGTTCGTGCCGGTCAACTGCGGCGCGATCCCTTCCGAGCTGATGGAAAGCGAGTTGTTCGGCCACAAGAAAGGCAGCTTCACGGGCGCCGTGGTCGACAAGGAAGGGCTGATCCGGTCGGCCGAGGGAGGCACGCTGTTCCTCGACGAAGTTGCGGACCTGCCCCTGCACATGCAGGTAAAGCTGCTGCGCGTGATCCAGGAGAAGTCCATTCGACCCGTCGGCGAGACTCGCGAAACGCCGGTTGACGTACGGGTACTGTCCGCGACGCACCGCAAGCTCGACGAACTGGTGAAGTCCGGCAAGTTCCGCGAGGACCTTTACTACCGGATCAACGTCATCGAGCTGCGGGTGCCGGCATTGCGGGAACGTCTCGACGACGTGCCTCCGCTCGTCGACATGCTGCTGGACCGTGTCGCCGGCCAGATCGGCGTGACGCGCCCTCAGGTCAGCGACGAGGCGATGGACAAACTGCTGTCTTATTCGTATCCGGGCAACGTGCGCGAGCTGGAGAATATCCTCGAACGCGCGATGACGCTGTGCTCGAACGAGCGGATCGAACCGGAAGATATCCAGCTCAAGCCCGGGCAGTTACTCACTGATCTGCCGGAACTTGCGGGACCGGATGCCGGGAATGCGGTTGCGCCAGTGGATGGACTGGAAGGCCAGCTCGAACACATCCAGCGCGAGGCAATCATTCGTGCGCTGGAGCAGACCCGGTATAACAAGACGAAAGCGGCAGAATTGCTGGGGATGACTTTCCGACAGCTCAGGTACCGGGTAAAGAAGCTGGGTATCGAGTGAATGCCTGGCGCCCAACCCATGACGTCGGCGCCGGAACACCGAGGTGATCCGCCGACCGTCACTCGACGGCAGCGCTGATCCGGAACGCCCCGAGGAACTTCTGCTCGTGGCCGTCTGCGCTCGTGACCTGCAGCGCAACGAGTTCGCGCACATCAGCGCGTGACGGTCCGCCCACAGCCAGTAATTGCCGAAAAAGCACGGGATCCGGCGATTCGTTCGGGGCCACGAGTCTCGCCACCACGTACTTCACCTGGGGCGCCCGCGCGCGCACCACATCGAGCGGCAGCGCGATCAGGTCGAGGGATTCCTTGACCTTCGCGACATCGAGCGGTGTCAGGCGGAAGTTGTTCGAGATCACCGCGCAAGCGGTGAAATACCGGATCAGGTGACCGTCTCCCGGTTCCGCCAGCACGACACCGGGGTCGCTGGCGCACGCGTCCCGCAACACGGGAAGCAACGCACGCAAGCTCGAATACTGCTGGTCCATGGCCGGCACGTGGCTGCCGAACAACTGGTAGCGGACCGTCGGGTAGTACGCCACGACGAGCACGCATCCCAGCACCGCCCAGATGGTCCTTGCCGCACCGGACCATCGATCGACCGCCATGCTGGCCAGCACCAGCCATGGCAGGTACAGGTAATAGACGCCGAATGAACCCAGCCGCAACTGCAACAGCAGCAAGCCGAGTCCGAACGCACAGGCCAGCCAGAAGAAGCTGCGATGACTCGCCCGGTCGCGCAGCGCCATCAGCAGTGAAGCCACGAGTGCCAGCGGCGCCACCCAGACCAGCAGCGTGTAGACCTGGTTGATCCGGCGCAGTCCTAGCGGCTGCGCCGCGATCGTGAACGGCGACTGGATCTCGTCGATGTCGCGGATCGTCGCCAGGTTCCCGGAAAGGAAATCGCCCGAGAATGCCAACACGGCGAGGAGCGGCAGCGCGAGCAGGGCAGCCAGGCCGGCGAGCAGCGCCAGGTTCCGCGGCGTCCGGTCGCGACGACACAGGAACAGCACGACAATGCAGGTACAGGCCGCGACGTACAGGTGGAAGAGAGACAGGTAGTAGATGACGAATCGCGTCGACCAGAACGTCTCGGCCGGCACGAGCATCGCCAACGTACCGCACAGGAGACCTGCGCAGAACCAGCCTGTGGCCGCGGGCGGGACGGCGTTGCCCCGCGTCCAGCCGAGCAGCAGGGCCGCAAGGAGCGGTACCTGCAGGATGAAGAGGCCAGCATGGATTCCAATGGCGGCACCGAGCCAAAGCCCGAGGACAGCAGCGCGTCCAACCTGGGCCGGCCGTGCGAACCAGCGCAATCCGAGCCAAAGCGCGCCGAGGGACGCAATCTGCTCCGAGCCGTGATGGTCGAGGGCGCCGACGCCGAACTGGTACTGGGTGAAGCCGTGCACGGCGAAGCAGGTCGCGGCCACGAGCGTTGCCGCGACGGACAAACGCAACTCCGCGCAGACTCCGACGACGAGCGCGACCGCCACCAGGCCGAGCAGCGGCGGCAAGTGCATGAGCACGGCCGCCGGGTTGGCGGTGCCCAGCATGCCCTGGACCAGCACGACTGCCTTCGCCAGGAACCAGTCATACGCCCAGGGCCAGGTCACCCAGTCGCCCTCGGGCACGTGCATCAGCCGATCGAACTGGAACAACTCGCCCGTTGCAACCGCATCGAGAATGCGCCTTGCGTGATAGAACGCATCATGCCCCACAGGCAGGTACTGGCCGTCGACGAAAGACGCCGACGTCATCTGCAACGTGAGGACGATCGTGACGAGACCCGCGAACAGCCAGACGAGTGTCAGACGAAACTGCGATGACAAGTGACGGATCCCGATGAGTCTCAACCCGTGACTCATATCACGACACGACCTTCAGTAGCGACATAATGTCGCTCGAATTGCCAGGGCAGACACCGAACGGCCCGGGCCCGGCTCACTGGATTCCCAAATGACGGCCATTGCACAAGCCAGACGCCCCCGCTTCGCTGGCGGCACCGATCCCCCGGCCGCGACTACAGCCGGTCGTCTCATCGCGTTCCTTGCTGCCTTGTTCGCCGCATGGCTTGCGGCGCGCCCCTACGAAGGAATTGTGCTGGACGCACAGCTCTACACGCTGCAGACGCTCGCGACGATGAACCCGACGCCGCTGGCAGGAGACCTCTTCCTGCGTTTCGGCTCGCAGAACAGCTTCACGTTGTTCCCGCACCTCGTCGCGCCACTGGTCGAACTCTTCGGGATCGAGGCTGCAGCCGCCATCGTGACCATTTCGAGCGCGTTGCTCCTGCTCGCCGCCGGCGGGCTGTTGGCGAAGCACCTGACCTCCGTGCGATCGGCATGGCTCGCCGTCGGCCTGCTGCTGACGATTCCGGGTTGGTATGGGGCCGGAGAAGTGCTGCGGTACGACGAGATGTATCTCAATGCGCGCGTTCCGGCAGAGGCATTGTCGATCCTGGCCCTGGCGTGTGCGGCAAAGCGACGCTGGTTGCTCGCATTTCTCACCGCGGGCATCGCCGTCATGATCCATCCGGTGATGGCAGCCGCGACCTGCGGATTGCTGGTACTCGTGGGCATCGATGCCATCGCGCCCGAGCGATATCGCAGAATCGCGGGGCCGTCGATTGCGCTGGCCGGGGCATTGCTGCTCGCGTTGGCGGCCTATCTCCTGTCCGTGCCTGCGGAACCAGGCCGCGAGCTCTGGATAAGCAGCATGCGTTCGCGCACGACATTCCTGTTCCTGCAGGATTGGCGCATCGAGGACTGGCTGCAGAACGGCCTCGGCATCGCCAGCCTCTGCATCGCGACGAGCGTGCTGAACCAGGCGACCGCAGCGCGCGTGGCAGCCTTGACCGCCGTCCTGGGCGCGCTCGGCATCGCCCTCGCCGCGCTGGCGTCGATGGGTGGGCATTTCGACCTGTTGCTGCTCGGGCAGACCTGGCGCTGGGCCTGGCTTGCCCGGTTCGTGGCACTGATCCTGCTGCCCGCCACGTTGTCGACATTGTGGAAGTCAGGCCACACCGGCCGCGCTTGTGCGCTGTTGCTGGGAAGCGGATGGCTCCTCGTCAGTCACTTCGGCGGAGCCGTAGCGATGCTGGCGGCGTTGCTCTGGTTCGCGCGGCGCCGTTTCGACGAATCCACGGAGGCTGCGCTGCTGAAAGGCGCGTGGACGGTTGCCGCAGGCACCGCCGTGCTGCTCGTCGCATTCGGCGCGCAGGCGCTGCCACTCGCCATGGACAGCAACGCGGCAACGAGGTGGGTGCAACGACTCGTCAATTTTTCGGGCGTCGCCGGGCCACTGGCCTGCGTAGTGACGTTGGCCTGGCACCTGACGTTGCGTTCGAGGTCGAAGACTGCGCCGCTTGCGGTCGGGCTGCTTGCTGCAGTCGCCCTGGCCGGATTGCTGCCATACCAGCTGTTTCCAAAAGTGGAATCCAGGTACTCGGAGTCGAACCAGGCGAAGTTCGGCGCCTGGCGCGGAACGATTCCGCAGACTGCCGAAGTGCTGTGGCACGAGGACCCCGTCGCCGTCTGGGTACTACTGCAGCGTCGCAGTTTCCTCTCGGGCAGCCAGTCCGCCGGGTTGCTGTACTCGCGTGAGCTGACCCGTGAATTCTCCCGGCGCAGCGCGACCCTGGCGGCACTGGCAAGTCCGGGGTGGTGGACGCTCGCCGCTATCGACCGGGAAGACGAACCGAAAGCGCTCACGTCGCGCATCCTGCGCGAAATCTGCCGGGAACCTGCGCTGGGTTACGTCGTCGGCGCAATCGACGTCGGCAACGCAAGCGGCCGCGTAGAGTGGCCGACGCGCGGCCAGCACGTTTTTCTTTATGATTGCGCCGCTTTCCGCGACGAGGCCGAACGATGAACCGGTTCCTGCGCCAGGCCACGGGCTACGTCGGGGCATCTGCGCTGGCATTCGGAGTGGACTTCCTGCTGCTCTCACTGCTGGTGGCGGTGCTCGGCGTGCCGTACCTGCTGGCAGCCGCGGTCTCGTTCCTTGCCGGGACGGTCGTCGTCTACTGGCTGTCCATCCGTCACGTGTTCGATTACCGTCGGCTCGAGGACTGGCGCGGGGAGTTCGCGATTTTCGCCGGACTCGGCCTGGTTGGGCTCGTCGTCAACCTCGCCGTGATCTACTCGCTCGTGGAGGGCCTTGGCCTCCATTACCTGGTCGCAAAGGTCGGCGCTGCCGGCTGCACTTTCGTTGCCAACTTTCTCCTGAGGCGCTGGATGCTCTTCCTGCCGCGCAGCCACCGAGAGAACGAGGACATCAACGATGCAGGCGTCGGGCCATGACGCGCACGGTGGTGATCGCCGGCGCCGGCCCGGCAGGACTCACGGCCGCACTGGAGTTGCTGCGCAACAGCGGATACCACCCGATCGTGATCGAGGCCGGCACGCAGGTGGGCGGCATCTCGCGCACGGTCAATTACCGCGGCAACCGCATGGACCTCGGCGGCCATCGGTTCTTCTCGAAGTCCGACTGGGTCATGAACTGGTGGCAACAGATCCTGCCGGTCGCCGAGGGTCAAGCTGACGGCGATCCCATTGCGCTGGCCTACCAGGGCAAGTCACGCGAGTTCCAGCCAGGGACGCCGGCCGCCCGCGATGCCAGCGCGGTCATGCTCGTGCGCAACCGGCTGTCGCGCATCTATTACCGCCGGCGGTTCTTCGATTACCCGCTCAAGCTCAACCTCGCAACCATCGCCAACCTCGGCTGGCTCGAGACCGCGCTGATCGGGGCAAGCTACTCGAAAGGCCAGCTCTTCCCGCGGTCGCAGGAAGTGACGCTCGAGGATTTCTTCGTCAACCGGTTTGGACGGCGGCTGTACGAGACCTTCTTCAAGGACTACACCGAGAAAGTCTGGGGCGTGCCATGCCACGAGATTTCGGCCGAATGGGGCGCGCAGCGGGTGAAGGGCCTTTCCGTCACCAAGGCGCTCGCCCATGCCGTCGCCAATGCCGTGCGGAAGTCGGGCGACGTCGCGCAGAAGGAAGTCGAGACGAGCCTGATCGAACGCTTCCTCTACCCGCGTCTCGGGCCCGGCCAGATGTGGGAAGAGGTCGCCGCGAAAGTCCAGACACTTGGCGGCAAAGTCGAACTGCAGCAGGAAGTCGTCGGCCTGCGACGCACGGGTACGACGGTAACGGCCGTCGAGGTGCTGGATCTGGTGTCGCGTTCGAAGCGGCTGATTCCCTGCGATGCGTTCGTTTCGACGATGCCG
The DNA here is from genome assembly GCA_049687035.1 of Steroidobacteraceae bacterium. Lineage (GTDB taxonomy): Bacteria > Pseudomonadota > Gammaproteobacteria > Steroidobacterales > Steroidobacteraceae > RPQJ01. The sequence continues at coordinate 877 of JBAVIQ010000171.1, read as the reverse complement.
CTGAGCCTGTTGCTGGCGCAGTTGCAGCCCGAGGACGGCGAGGTCGTGCGGATTGCGTCAGCCCTGCCCTATCGCGACTTCATGACCGCCGGCCTCGTCGTGAAGCAGATGCGGGCGCCGGGATCACGGGCTCAGGACCCGGTCGCGTCGATGCCCCCGGACAACTGGATCTACATCCAGGAACCGGACGTGAAGATCGGACGGCTGCAGATCTTCAACAACTGGAGTCCCGACCTGGTCGCGGACCCGACCACGGTGTCGCTCGGGCTCGAGTACTTCTGCCGCGAAGGCGACGAGACGTGGAACATGGCCGACCCGGCCTTCCTGTCGTTCGCCGCAGGTGAACTGGAGAAGATCGGCCTGATCCGGCAACAGGACGTCGTCGACGGCACGGTCGTGCGAGTGCCCAAGGCCTACCCGGCGTACTTCGGCGAGTATCGCGGCATCGGCAGGGTCCGGGACTGCCTCGACCGGTTCGACAACGTGTATGCGATCGGCAGGAATGGCATGCACCGGTACAACAACCAGGATCATTCGATGCTGGCCGCCAGCGCGGCCGTTGCTTGCATCGTCAGCGGCAGCCGCGACAAGACGGCGATCTGGTCGGTCAACACCGAGGACGACTACCACGAGGAAAGTGAGCGCGGCCTGGCACAGCGTGTCAAGAAGTGACAAATCGTGTCGACCTGAATGCCCCCACCGGTCATCGCCTTCGCCCAACCCAATAGTATTTCAATATTTTTCAATAACTTACGAATAGACTCCGTTTGGCACGTTGTTTGCTTGAGAGATGTGACGGCCAAAAAAAGGCCTCTGCACAATCAGCGGATTCCAACGGAGTTTCAAAATGATCAAGAGCATCCAAAAGGGTTTCACC
>JBAVIQ010000170.1:0-8672 GCA_049687035.1 Steroidobacteraceae bacterium | reverse complement strand
GGCCTGCTCGACGCGATGTGCACGGTGCTCATCGCCATGGTCGACCTGCGCAAGGCCGATGGCGTGCGCAACTCGACGCACGGTTCGGTCTACATCGTGAAGCCGAAGATGCACGGGCCCGAGGAGGTCGCGTTTGCCGATGCGATCTTCACGCACGTCGAGCAGGTGCTCGGCCTGCCGCGTTACACCGTGAAGCTCGGCATCATGGACGAGGAACGCCGCACGACGGTCAACCTGAAAGAATGCATTCGCGCGGCCAAGTCGCGCGTTGCATTCATCAACACCGGGTTCCTCGATCGCACCGGGGATGAAATCCACACGTCGATGGAAGCCGGCGCGATGGTGCGCAAGGCTGACATGAAGACGCAGGCCTGGATCGCATCGTACGAACTGTCGAACGTCGAGATCGGCCTGGCGTGCGGCTTGCCGGGCAAGGCGCAGATCGGCAAGGGCATGTGGGCCATGCCGGACCTGATGCACGGCATGCTCGAGCAGAAGATCGGGCACCTGCGGGCAGGCGCAACCTGCGCCTGGGTGCCGAGCCCGACTGCGGCGACGCTGCATGCCACGCACTATCACGCGTACGACGTGGAGGCGCGGCAGGCAGCACTGGCCAGGGCAGGTCGTGCGGATCGGCTGACGGGCATCCTTACGATTCCGCTCGCGGCCGACACGAACTGGTCGGCGGCCGAGATCAATGCCGAGATCGAGAACAACGCACAGGGCATCCTCGGTTACGTCGTGCGCTGGGTCGACCAGGGCGTCGGCTGCTCGAAGGTGCCGGACATCAACAATGTCGGCTTGATGGAAGACCGCGCAACCTGTCGCATCTCGTCGCAGCACATCGCCAACTGGCTGCATCACGGCATCGTCTCGCGCGACCAGGTGCTGGACGTGATGAAGCGCATGGCAGCGGTCGTCGACCAGCAGAACGCAGGCGATCCGCTCTACCGCCCGATGGCGCCGGGCTGCGACGGCGAGGCGTTCAACGCGGCATGCGACCTGGTGTTCCTTGGCACGAAGCAGCCGTCGGGGTACACCGAACCGCTGCTGCACGCGCACCGGCTGGTGGTGAAGCAGCACTGATTGCTCACCTCTCCCATGGACGCGTGGGAGAGGTCGACGGACAGGTCGGGTGAGGGTCTGCTCTCGTCAATCTATCGTCAGTCGCGCGCAATGCGGGTGATGGCCTGCCGCCGCAGGAATCGGTTGTCTCACCGCGCTCCGTGTCGGACGCCGCAGCTCGAGCGCAGGCGCGAGGCGGCACCGCAGGTTCCGACCAGCCGCTGGCACCATCGCCTCGCGCCCGTTCGAGCAAGGCTCGCCGTGAATCGTGCGGTTCCTCCGCGCGATTCACGACGCGCGGGAGACTTCGGAGCGCGGTGAGACAACCGATTCCTGCGGCGGCAGGCCCAAGCGAGATCAGTTCGACGTGCGCTGGACTGGCGAAAGGAGACCCTCGCGCGATCTGCGGTCAACCTCTCCCGCCGACGCGGGCGAGGTGAGCAATCAGCGCTGCATCCACTCCGCCACGAAATCCGGCAGGTCGGTCGACACCTGCGACTGGAACTCGGGTGCGCGCTTTTCGAGGAACGCACGCACGCCTTCCGCGCCGTCGTGCTGGCTCAGGTGCCACATGGCGAGCGAATCCACGCGGTGCGCCTCCAGCGGATGCGACTGTGCGCCATTGCGGTAAATCATCTGTCGCGCCAGCGCGACGGCGACCGGCGAGCGATTGTCGATGAACTTGTGCGCGAGCCTGCGCGCTTCGTCGAGCAGCTGGTCGGCCGGCACCGCAGCCTTGAGCAATCCGGCACGAACGCCTTCAGCAGCGTCGAAAGGTTCAGCCGAGTAGACCCATTCCAGGGCCTGCGGAATGCCGACCAGCCGCGGCAGGAACCAGCTCGAGCACGCTTCGGGCACGATGCCGAGACGACCGAACACGAAGCCGATCTTCGCGCCGTCGGCGGCGAGACGGATATCCATGGGTAACGTCATGGTTGCGCCGATGCCGACCGCGGCGCCATTGATGGCGCCGATCACCGGCTTCATGCAGTCGTAAATCGCGAGCACGACACGGCCGCCGGTGTCGCGGACACCGCGCAGGATCGCGGGATCGTCGAGCTTGTCGTGCATGTCCGCGAGCGTGGGATGCTGCGTTGCGTCGAGACCGAACACGTTGCCGGTCGAGGACAGATCCATCCCGGCGCAAAACGCCCGGCCTGCGCCGGTCACGACGACCGCACCGACGTCGTCATCCGTGCTGGCGCGCCTGAAAGCGTGCTCGAGTTCGTCGGCCATCGTCACCGTGAAGGCGTTCAGGCGCTGCGGACGGTTGAGTGTCAGCGTCAGGACGCGGTCTGCGACCGAGTAGTCGAGCGTCGTATAGGTCATGGCAATGGCGCGTGTCAGCCCGGGACGGGCACGCCATTGTAGTCGGTGCAAACACCGGGTCGCGCCGCCGAAAAACCAACGGCAACAGGTAGTTGAGGCGGCGGAGTGCTAAAGTAAGCCGGAAAACGGGAGGTATGCTCCTGCTTTTGGCGCGAAACAGGGGCATGTCCCCTGTTTCGGAAGTGGTGCCCAGGAGAGGACTCGAACCTCCACGGTGTTACCCGCTAGTACCTGAAACTAGTGCGTCTACCAATTCCGCCACCTGGGCTTAGGTCGCGGCAGGGCCCCGGGGGCCGTGCTGGAAGGTGGCGCAATTTACTGGCGGCCCCCCGGACTGTCAATGTAAGGAACGATGCGTAGAGATAGAAACAGGCGCGGTTCGGCCAAGGCCCCGCGCGACAACGCGACGCAACCGCGCAGCCGTGCTGCCGCGCGCACGCCCCAATCCCCTGAATCCGCAGTCATCAACGTCTTGCGCAAGGCGGCCCGGCCGCTTCGCCTAGACGAAGTCACGGCGGAGTTTGGTCCCTCAGGCGCTGCGCAGGCCGAGCAGGAACTGGCACAGCTGCTGAAGCGCGGCGAAGTGATGCTCAATCGGCGCGGCCAGTATTGCCTGCGCGAACAGATCGCGGGCATGGTCGTAGGGACCGTGCAGGGCGCGCGCAATGGCGATGGCCAGCTGCTGCCCGACGACGGCTCCGGCGCCATCTATCTGCCCGCGGCACAGATGCGCGAAGTCATGCACGGGGATCGACTCGCGGTGCGCATCGAAGCCACGCGCTTTCGTGGCCGCGCGCAGGGCACGATCGTCGAAGTGCTCGAGCGCCGCACCAGGGAAGTAGTCGGCCGCCTGCATATCGAAGCGGGCGTGGCGTACCTGACTCCGGACAATCCGCGCATCCCGCATCGCGTGCTCGTGCCAAGCCAGCAGCTCGGCGAGGCCGTGGACGGCCAGATCGTGATGGTCGAGCTGACCCATCAACCGTCGCGCACGTCCGGCCCGGTCGGTCGCGTGGCGAGGATTCTCGGCGACCACGGCGCGCCCGGCATGGAAACCGAGATTGCCATCCACTCGCACAGCCTGCCATGCGAGTTCCCGGCGAACGTCGTGGCCGAAGCCGAAGCCTTCGGCACCCGCATCCCGCAGGATGCGATTGCCGGCCGTGAAGACCTGCGCGAGATGGAACTCGTGACCATCGATGGCGAGGACGCGCGAGACTTCGACGATGCCGTCTGGTGCGAGCGCAAAAGCGGCGGCTGGCGCGTGATCGTCGCCATCGCGGACGTCGCGCACTACGTGCGCCCGGGCAGCCCGCTCGACGTCGAAGCGCGCGAGCGCGGCACGTCGGTGTACTTCCCGAACCGCGTGTTGCCGATGCTGCCCGAAGCGTTGTCGAACGGGCTGTGCTCGCTCAAGCCCGACGAAGACCGGCTGTGCCTATGCTGCGAGCTGCGCGTCGGTGACGACGGCCGCATCACACGCTCGCGCTTCTTCGAGGGCGTGATGCGCTCCGCGGCGCGACTCACGTACCGCGACGTGGGCGAGTTCCTCGACAAGCCGTCCGCGAAGCACGCGCCGAAATTCGAGCGGCTGCGTGAACGGCTGCTGGCGTTGCACGGCGTGTACAAGTCGTTCATCCGCGCGCGGTCGGGACGTGGCGCGCTCGAACTCGACACGCCCGAGCTCAAGCTCAAGTTCGACGAGCAGGGCAAGGTCGCGGCGCTGGTCGAGTACCCGCGCAACGATGCGCACCGCCTGATCGAGGAATGCATGATCGCGGCGAACGTTGCGGCCGCGCGGTTCCTCGATCGCTACAAGGTGCCGACACTCTATCGCGTGCACGGCTTGCCTGAACTCGACCGGCTCGAAACCTTGCGCACGTTCCTGCGCGAGTTCGGGCTCTGGCTGCCGGCCCCCGATGAGGTCACGCCCGACCACCTGCGCGACCTGCTGCAGAAAATCGGCGACCGGCCTGACGCCGGACTGATCTCGACCGCGGTGATCCGCACGATGCCGCAGGCGGTGTACCAGCCCGGCAACATCGGTCACTTCGGTCTCGCGCTCGAGCACTATGCGCACTTCACCTCGCCGATCCGTCGCTACCCGGACCTCGTGGTCCATCGCGGCATTCGCCAGGTGTTGCGCGAAGGGGACCCCCAGGAACTCATCGAGTGGCACGGCCAGTTCCCGGTGCTGGGCCAGGATTGCTCGTTCCGCGAGCGCCGCGCCGACGAGGCCACCCGCAGTGCCGTGGCCTGGCTCAAGTGTTTCTACATGCAGGACCGTATTGGCGAGGAATTCGACGGCATCGTCTCGGGCGTCGTCGACTTCGGCCTGTTCGTGCAACTCGACGGCCTGCAGGTCGACGGTCTGCTGCACGTCTCCGCGCTCGGTGCGGACTACTTCGGCCGCGACAGTTCGGGCTTCCGCATGATCGGCCGCAGCTCCGGCAAGATCTTCAAACTGGGTGATCGCGTGCGTGTGCGCGTGACGAACGTCTCGCTCGATGATCGACGCGTGGACTTCGAACTCGCCGGTGAGATGGAAACACCGCGCCGGGCGACGGCAGGGCGCTTCCAGCGCCAGGGCGGCGGCCGGAGGCGTCGCTGATGCCGCGCCGGCACGATTCGCGCCGCTCAGCGTCGGGCGCGCGGTCGGCGGCCAACGTCGCTTACGGCATCCACTCGGTGCGTGTCCTGCTGCAGCGTTCACCGCAGCGCGTGCGACAGCTGTGGCTCTCGTCGTCGCGCGATTTCGCGTCGCGCCTGCAGCAGCTGCGCGCGCTGGCCGAGCAGGCGGAGATCACAGTCGTCGATGCCGACGACTCGCAGCTCGACCAGCTTGCCGACGGCGAGCGACACCAGGGTGCGATCGTCGAAATCGCGCCGCGCGCGAGCGATCCCGAGACGCAGCTCGAAGAGGCGCTCGAGTCGCTCGGTGACACCCCCCCTTTACTGCTCGTGCTCGACGGCGTCACTGACCCGCACAATCTTGGCGCGTGCCTGCGCAGTGCCGACGCCGCCGGCGTAGCAGCCGTGATCGTGCCGCGTGATCGAGCGGCCGGGCTGACGCCCGTCGTGCGCAAGGTGGCCGCGGGTGCCGCCGAAACCGTCCCGCTGGTGCAGGTCGTGAACCTGGCCCGCACGTTGCGTGACCTCAAGGAGCGGGGCGTCTGGCTCGTCGGCACGTCCGATGACGCTGCCCGCACGCTCTACGACCTCGACCTCAGCGGTCCCACCGCACTGGTCCTGGGGTCCGAGGGGGAGGGCATGCGGCGCCTTACCCGCGAAGCCTGCGACGAACTGGTGTCGATCCCGATGGCCGGCGCCGTCGAAAGCCTCAACGTGTCGGTGGCAACGGGGGTCGCGCTCTTCGAGGCGGTGCGGCAGAGGAGGGGCCGGAAGGGGTAGGAAGGGGAGGAAGGGGTTAGGGAGCAATCAAATCAACGGCGCATTCGATCTGCCCTTCCCGTCCTTCCTGTCCTTCCTGTCCTTCCCCTTTCCGCCAGCCACTTCCTCCGCTACAATGCACGGCTCCGTGCAGTCCTCCGGGTTTGCGCGGTTGTTCCAACTCCTTGTCGCACCTGCTTTTTCTGGTACCAGGGCGACATCATTCCGCAAGGAGACTTGAGTCGATGCGTCATTATGAAATCGTTTTCCTGGTCCACCCGGATCAGAGCGAGCAGGTCCCGGCCATGGTCGAGCGCTATCGCGGGATCATCACCGCGGCCGGCGGCGCCATCCATCGTTTCGAGGACTGGGGCCGCCGCCAGCTGGCATTCCCGATCGCCAAGGTGCACAAGGCGCACTACGTCCTCATGAACGTCGAGTGCGACAAAGCCACGCTCGACGAACTGACGGGCAGCTTCCGCTTCAGCGACGCCGTCATCCGCAACATGGTCATCGCCATGCCGGGTGCCGTCACGGAGCCGTCGCCGATGGCTCGCGCCGAAGAAGAGGGCGCGCCCCGCAGCGATGAAGGCCCCATCGGTACCGGGGACAGCGAAGAGTTGGTCGGCGCGGGCTGAGCCCAGCCGCCTCTTCGTTTCTTGCTGCCGCTGCACTGACCAACACATTTACCGGGTGACACCACATGGCACGTTTTTTCCGTCGCCGTAAGTTCTGCAAATTCACGGCCGAAGGCGTCGAGCGGATCGATTACAAGGATCTCGCCACGTTGAAGGGCTACATCACCGAGACGGGCAAGATCGTCCCGAGCCGCATCACCGGCACGCGGTCGAACTACCAGCGCCAGCTTTCGCTCGCGGTGAAGCGGGCCCGTTTCCTCGCGCTGCTCCCGTACACGGACCAGCACTGAGCCAGCGTTGCGTGGGTGCTCCGGGCGATCCCGCAGGCGGGCCGTCGCTGGAGCACACACAACGATGAACCGAGCGCTGGCACAGTGGCTTGCCGGTAATCCGGTCGGGGCCGTCCTCGTGACGGGCCTGCTGGGGTTGCTGCCACTGCTCGGCGTAGGTGTCGCGTTTTTCCTGCCGGGTGCCGTGCCTGCACTGCTCGTGCTGGTGCGCGGCGAGCGACAGGGAGTGATCGTCGCGCTCGCGGCAAGTTTGGCTCTGGCGGCGGCGATGCTGATGTTCGGGCGGCCGATGCCGGTGGGCTTCATCTACTCTGCGTGGGTGCTGGGTCCGCCGCTGCTGCTCGCGATCCTGCTGCGGCGCACGGACTCGATGTCGCTGTGCCTGCAGGTCGCGACGCTGGTCGGCGCGGTGCTGCTGGTGGTATTGCATTTATCGTTCGGTGATCCGCACCAGTTCTGGGCTCCGTTCGTGCGCGATCTTGCGCAGGAAATGAAGACCCGCGGACTGCCGATGGACCTGGAGCAGGACGGGCTTGCCGACACGCTGGCCCGCACGCTCTGGGGCTGGATTGCGGTGCTGACGATGACGCTCGCGATGTGCGCGTTGTTCCTGGCTCGCTGGTGGCAGTCGTTGCCCGAGCGGGCAGGGAGCTTCGGCGCCGAGTTCCGGCAGGTGCGGCTCGGCCGAGTGCTGGGAATCGCGGCGGGGCTGGTCATCGGCGCCTCGCTGTTCACGCAGCAGCCGCTGGTCGGTGACATCGGTCGGCTGTTCCTGGGCTCGCTGGTGATCCTGGGCCTCGCGGCCGCGCACCGGGCGGTGTCGCAGGGCAAGCTGGCCGTGGCGTGGTTGTGGGTTACGTACGTGCTGCTGGTGTTCGTCGCGCCGTTCACGGTGATCGGGCTCGCAGCGTTGGGATTCGTGGACAACTGGCTGCGCTCGCAGCCGCCTGCGCGCGGCGCGGCGACGTGAGCGGGCCGGTGAATGCGTCGAGCCGCTTGTTTGCGGGCGTACAGTCAAACACTTGAAGATCGATCGAGGACACTACGATGGAAGTCATCCTGCTGCAGAAGGTTGCCAACCTCGGCAACATCGGCGACAAGGTCAAGGTGAAGCCCGGCTACGGCCGCAATTTCCTGCTGCCTTCGGGCAAGGCTGCGCTGGCCACCGCCACCAACCTGAAGAAGTTCGAAGAGCGTCGTTCCGAGCTGGAAAAGCTCGCCGCCGACTCGCTGTCGAGCGCCCAGTCGCGCGCGAAGCAGCTCGAAGGCTTCAAGCTCACGCTGCAGGCTAAGGCCGGCACGGAAGGCAAGCTGTTCGGCTCGGTCGGCACGTCCGACATCGCCGAAGCGCTGACCAAGGGCGGCATCGCCATCGAGCGCGCGGAAGTGCGCCTGCCGGGCGGTCCGATCCGCCTGATCGGCGAGCACCACGTCAAGCTGCACCTGCACACCGATGTCGAGATCGACCTTCCGGTCGTGATCACCGCCGAAGACTGATCCTCCGCGCGCCAGGGGGGCATCCGTCAACGATGGAGCAGGAAGAGAGCGGCAGCGGTTCAGGTTCCGGCGGCAGGTTCCGCCGGAAGCCACGCCCGTACGTCAGCGACGAAGCGGCGGCATTGCGTGTGCCGCCGAACTCACTCGAAGCCGAACAGGCCGTGCTCGGCGGCCTGCTGCTCGACAACAGCACGTGGGACTCCATCGCCGACCGTCTGCGCGCCGAAGACTTCTACCGGCGCGACCACCAGCTGATCTTCGAGGCGATCCTCGACCTTTCGCAGAAAGGCGAGCCGAGCGACGCCGTCACGCTCGCGGAGCGCCTCGCGAGCACGGGGCTCGCCGACGAAACCGGCGGCCTTGCCTACCTAGCAGGCCTGGCGCGCGACACGCCCACCGCGGAAAACATCCGTGCCTATGCGGACATCGTCCGCGAGCGTTCGCTGCTGCGGCAGCTGATCCG
>JBAVIQ010000169.1:0-1830 GCA_049687035.1 Steroidobacteraceae bacterium | reverse complement strand
CGGCAATGCCGTGCTGCTCGGCACCGGCAGCTTCTGGGAAGGCATCGACGTGAAGGGCGAGGCCCTGAGCGTCGTGATCATTGACAAGCTGCCGTTCGCGGCACCGGACGATCCGCTGCTCAAGGCGCGGCTCGCGGCGATCCGTGAGCAGGGCGGCAACCCGTTCTTCGACGAGCAGGTGCCGCAGGCCGTGATTGCGTTGAAGCAGGGTGTCGGCCGGCTGATCCGCGACGAAACCGACTGCGGCGTGGTCATGCTCTGCGATACTCGCCTGGTGACGAAGGGCTATGGACGTCAGTTCATCAACAGCCTGCCGCCGATGCGGCGCACGCGCGCACTCGAGGATGTGCAGGCTTTCCTGCGGGAGAAGCTCGGATGAAGCAGCTCCACCTGCTGGCGATCGACACTTCGACCGAAGCCTGCTCGGCCGCACTGCTGTGGTCCGACGGCGAGGTGCGCCAGCGGTTCATCGTGACGGAACGCGGCCACGCCGAGCTCATTCTGCCGATGATCGACGAGCTGCTGGTGGAAGCGGGCTGCCGGTTGCAGGACCTCGACGGGCTCGCGTTCGGTCGCGGACCCGGTAGCTTTACCGGGCTGCGGATCGCGGCGGGCGTCATGCAGGGACTCGCATATGGAGCGGGTCTGCGCGTCGCGCCGGTCTCGAGCCTCGCCGCCGTCGCGTTCCTCGCAACTTCCTCCGCTTCCCCCACTTCCCCCACTTCCCCCACTTCCTCCCCTTCCTCCCCTTCCTCCCCTTCCTCCCCTTCCTCGGGTGATGGCTTCCTCGTCTGCAACGACGCGCGCATGAACGAGGTGTACTGGGGCTGCTACCGGTTCGATGCAGGCGACCCGTGCGTGCCAATCGTGCTGAGCGCGGAAGCGGTTGGACCCGTAGACCGCGTGCAGCCTGCGCCCGCGGTCACGCACTTCGCGGGCAACGGCATCGCGCGGCATCCGGCACTCCGGGCCCGGCTCGAATCCGCCGGCCTCAGCTATCGCGCAGGCGTGTATCCACGCGCAGATGCGATTGCGCGCCTCGGGGAGCGAATGCTACAGAATGGTGAAGGTGTGGACGCAGCAGAGGCGCTGCCGGTCTACATTCGTGACGATGTTGCGCGTCCTGCACGGTCGGCCGTCACGGGACTGTCATAATTGACGCATGTAATGCTCTGGCAATGGCATATACGGCAACCGGACCAGTCATGACGGGCAAGCAGATCCTGATCGTCGAAGACGAGAAGCCGATTCGCGACATGATCGCGTTCGGGCTGCGTCGCGCCGGTTTCACGGTCAGCGAGGCCGAGGACTGCGGCGAAGCTCGTTCGCGCATTGCCGATTCGCGTCCTGACCTGCTGCTCGTTGACTGGATGCTGCCGGACCAGAGCGGCCTTGAGCTCACGCGCTCGATCAAGCGCAACAAGGAGACGCAGGACCTGCCTGTGATCCTGCTGACGGCCCGCGCCGAAGAGCAGGACAAGGTGGCGGGTCTCGAAGGCGGCGCCGACGATTACGTCACCAAGCCGTTCAGTCCCCGGGAGCTGCTGGCACGGATCCAGGCGGTACTGCGCCGGACATCGCCCACGGCATCGGGCGAGGCGATCGAGGCGGGTGCCCTCAAGCTCGACCCGGTCAGCCACCGCGTCATTGCCGGCGAGCAGACAGTGTCACTCGGTCCTACGGAATACCGCCTGCTGCAGTTCTTCATGGAACACCCCGATCGCGTGTACGCACGCAGTCAGTTGCTCGATCGCGTCTGGGGCGGCAACGTGTACGTGGAGGAGCGCACCGTGGACGTGCATATCCGCCGGCTGCGCAAGGCCCTGGAAC
>JBAVIQ010000168.1:0-3195 GCA_049687035.1 Steroidobacteraceae bacterium | reverse complement strand
AGCTCGATCCGGCCAGTCACCGCGTCATCGTCGGCGAGCAGACGGTGTCGCTCGGTCCCACCGAGTACCGCCTGCTGCAGTTCTTCATGGAGCACCCCGAGCGCGTGTACGCGCGCAGCCAGCTGCTCGACCGCGTCTGGGGCGGCAACGTGTACGTCGAGGAGCGCACGGTGGACGTGCACATCCGCCGGTTGCGCAAGGCGCTGGAGCCGTTCGCCTGCGACTCGCTCGTGCAGACGGTCCGCGGTTCGGGGTATCGTTTCTCGACCCGGCCCGAGTAAGCCGGTCGATCCACGGACCGAGGACCGCAGCGCTTGTCCCGATCTGCCTGGCAGTATCTCCTCGGTATCGCCAGCGGCCTGCTGGTGGCCTTGGCTTGCGGTTGGATAATCGATCGACCGGGGTTGTGTACCTCACTGTACCTCGCCGCCATCGTTGCCTGGCAGGCGCGTAATCTCATCCGTTTCGAGCATTGGCTGCGCCTGCGCAGCATCCTGCAGCCACCGAACATGCGTGGCCTGTGGGGCGAAACGGTGGCGATCGCCAACCGCCTCTACCAGCGCAAGCGATTCCATAAGCGTCGCGCGCTTACGCTGCTGCGGGAGTTGCGCCGCGTGACGTCGGCCATGCCGGACGGCACGATCCTGCTTGGACCCATGCGCGAGATCCTCTGGTTCAATCCGACGGCGGCGGACTGGCTAGGATTGCGGCGCAAGCTCGATTTCGGCATCCGTATCGACAACCTGATCCGGCATCCGGAGTTCGTCGACTACGTTGCCGGGGCAGGCAGGGGCCCGGGGCCTCGCATCCACATGCCCAACCTCGGCGATCGCTGGTTCGCCTTCAACCTCGTCACGACCAGCGCGCGCGACCTGCAGTTGCTGATCGTGCGCGACGTCACCAATGAGGCGCGGCTCGAGAGCATGCGACGTGACTTTGTGGCCAATGCGTCGCACGAACTGCGTTCGCCGCTGACCGTGGTGCGCGGCTACCTCGACACGCTGGCCGAAGATCCCACGCTGGACGAAACCTGGCGGGAGCCGGTGCGCGAGATGCAGCGTCAGTCGGAACGCATGCACAGCATTGTGTCCGACCTGCTGGAGCTGTCGCGTCTCGAAGCAGGCAGGGGCGAGGCAGAAGTGGAACCGATCGACGTGGCGGGGCTGCTCTCGTTGATGCGGAGGGACGTCCTCTCGCGCCCCGATCACCCGGCGAAGTTCGACGTGCACCTGGAATCGGACGCGCTGCTGCTGGGCGCCGAATCTGAGCTGCACTCGATCTTCCAGAACCTGATCACGAACGCAGTCAAGTACACACCGCCGGAAGGCACGGTGTCAGTGCGTTACTGGACGGACGGACTCGGCAGTCACGTCGCGGTCAGCGACACGGGCATCGGCATTCCCGCCTCGCACATCCCGCGATTGACGGAGCGCTTCTACCGTGTCGACGCGGGCCGTTCGCGTAAGCTGGGAGGCTCCGGGCTCGGGCTCGCGATCGTCAAGCACGCCTTGCAGCGGCACGACGCGCAGCTCGAGATCACGAGCGAGGAGGGCAAAGGCAGCACGTTCACGTGTCACTTTCCTCCCGCGCGAGTCCAGCTGCGTGAAAGTCCGGTGGCCGGAGTCGCTCAACTTCGTTGACGGCCCCGTCCGGCACTTGCGACGGGCGGGCGTGGCCTTGATCTGACGTCACGCGCCTGCGACCGGACGTCAACCATAAATTCTGATCCCCGCGGCTGCAGCAATACTGTCGCGGCACTGAAACCTGCCTGTCACATACCCGGCGTAGAACGTGCGCCAAGGAAACGTCGGGTGGGTGCTTTCGAGCACCCGCTTCCGGCGCAGCCGAAGTAGACAGGCAAACCACCGAAAGGGGATTAATGTGAAATCGACCGTGCTTGCGACCGCTGTCGTTGCCGCGCTGACGCTCAGTGCCGCGGACGCGTCCGCGCAGACCAAGGGCGCGGCCACCAAGGCCGAAGTTCAGTCCATCCAGTCGCAGATGCAGGCGCTCGCCGAGCGTCTCAACCGTCTCGAGGCGGCTAATGCCGAACTCAAGACGCAGAATTCGGAGCTGCAGGCCCTGGCTGACCGCCGCGAGGCGGAGATGGACTACCTGAAGTCCCAGACGAAGGAACTGCGCGAGGAAGGCGCGGTCGCTTCGAACGAGATCGCCAAGGTGAAAGGTGCCGACTGGGCCGCGAAGATCAAGGGCCGCGGCGACCTCCGCTACCGCTCGGAGAATATCTGGACCGAGCGCGTCGTTGCGGGAACCGCGACGACCCCCGCCACCGTCGACGATGCCGCCGACCGCTATCGCCATCGCATCCGCGCGCGCCTCGGTTTCGACGCCAAGATCACGGATCACGTCAACGGTACGCTCCTGTTTGCGACCGGCGCCGATGATCCGCGTTCGTCGAACCAGTCGCTCGGCTCGCAGAGCACGCGCAAGTCGATCGGCGTGGACATGGCCTACGTCGACTGGAACGCGCTACAGGGCGTGAACGTCGTCCTCGGTAAGCAGCCGTGGCCCTTCTGGCGTCCGGGCAACAGCCTGTTCTACGACGGTGACTACAACCCCGAGGGCGGCGCGGTCAAGTTCGACCGCGGCATGCTCTTCGGCAGCGCGTATGGTTGGTGGCTCTCGGAGCAGTACAACGCGAATCCGGTCGGCGAGAACAGCGACGGCAACGTCGTCGGTGCCCAGCTGGGGCTCAAGTTCGCCCTGTTCGGCGGCGAGACTCGTGTCGCGGCGCACTACTACGACTGCGGTGCTTGCCAGGACCAGACTTCGATCCTGTTCGGCAACACTGGCAACGGCAACACGACCTACCCCGTTCGTGTCACGACCACCGTGGGTGCAACCAATACGACACCCGCCGTGTCCGTCGTTGCCACGAGCACTGCGAACTACCTCAGATACGACTACGAAATCTTGCAGCTGAGCGCCGAGATGGGTTTCACCGCATTCAACCAGCCGGTCTCGCTGTGGGCCGACTATTCGCAGAACATGGCCTCGGGCGTCGATGAGGACACCGGATACGCGATCGGCGCGTCGATCGGCAAGGCCAGCAACCCGAAGACCTGGAACGCCGGGCTCTGGTACCAGGAACTCGACGCCGACTCGATGTTCGGGCAGTTCGTCGACTCGGACTTCGGCGACGGCCGCACCGACACCAAGGGCATCGTGTTCCGT
>JBAVIQ010000167.1:0-3708 GCA_049687035.1 Steroidobacteraceae bacterium | reverse complement strand
GGGCGGGCCGAACTCATCAGCTTGCACTTGACCTGGTTCGGCGTGAGCGTCGGCTGCGCCTGCAGCATCAGCGCCACGACGCCCGAGACCACCGCGGCCGACTGCGACGTGCCGGACATCGTGAAGGTCATGTCGTTGGTCGTCGCGTATTGCGGGTGCGCCTTCGGGATCTCCATCGTGCCGTTGTCGTTCTTGCCGGGCATGTGGCCACCGGGCGCAACAATCTCAGGCTTGACGAAACCCTCGTAGGTGGGCCCGGCGCTCGAGAACGAGGCGAGGCGGTCGTCCGCTCCATTGGTCGGCGTGTAGTTGTCGGTCATGGCGCCGACGGTGATCACGTACGGCACGTTGCCCGGCACGGTGATTGACTGGGCGTTCGGACCCCAGTTGCCGGCCGAGGCGACCACCACGACGCCCGCCTGCCACAGTTTCATGACGGCCTTGGCAAGTGGGTCGTTCCAGTAGAACGACTGCGGGGTGGCGCCGAACGACAGGTTCAGGACGCGGATGTTGTAGGTGGCCTTGTTGGTGCGGATCCAGTCGAGGCCGCGGATCACGTTGGCGTAGCTGCCCTGGCCATTCACGTCGAAGGCCTTGACCGCGACGAGCCTGGCCATCGGTGCGATGCCTAGCGGCTGGTCATTGAGCGTCGCCTGCGGACTGCCGATGATGCTGGCAACGTGCGAACCATGGCCGCTCTGGTCGGGCGTGTTCTGCACCTTGTTCGCAACCGCGTCGTACATGACGCGAATCTTGTTCGTGCCGTTGAGGTCATTCTTGACCTCGTTGCGGCTGTACCAGATACCCGTATCGAGGATCGCGACGGTGACTCCGGTGCCGTTGAAGCCCTGCGCCGCCAGTGCATCCACCTTGAGCAGCTGACGCGCGTACTGGTTGGGAACCGTTCCACCCTGCGTCCTGGTCATCGCATCCGGCTGCACCTCCAGGCCCTCGATCTGGCGCAGGGCCTCGAGCTGCTCGAGGGTCAGGGTTGCCCCGACCGCATCGATGATGCCGAGCTCGTGCGTCACGTTGCCGCCGGCGGTCACGACTGCGGCCCGCGCCGCCGCGAGGCTCTGCGCCTGCACGATGTAGCTAGCCGTCGGGACGCGTGAAGTCGTGCTCTTATGCGCTGGGCTCGCGCCCCGCGGTGAAGCAACCGCGGTCGGGCTCGTTACCAGCGCGAGCGCCAGGCCAGCTGAGGCGGCGAGAGCGATCAGTGCGATCTTGCGGGTTGACATCTGCATGCCCTCATCGGAGCGAAACGTGTTCATGCGCGTACTTCACCGCAATGCGGCCGGCAGTACGTCGCACAACGTTGCGGGTGGCCGGCACGAAATCGTGAACTGCCGCACATAATCGCGGTGTCAAATCGCGATCACCGCGACCCTGTCCGCCTCGTCGCCGCTTCGCGTCGCAGGCAGCGCTCTGTGAACGATGTCGCGGATTCGCTTCGATTTGAGTGCTTTTACCGGCCGCCGCGCGTCACCATTCATCCGCTTCGGCCGAAACCGAAACGCGGGATCAGCGGAAGGCGCGTGCGCACATGCGGACGCCACGCGCTGCCGTGCGGTCAGGACGTTCCACAGGACAAATGAGCAAGCTGCTTCGAAACTCTTGGTACCGATGGCCAGGGCCTGCGGCATGACACCGTCATCTGCAGTGCTGCCCAGGCTTCGAGTACTGATCGCGGACGACGACCCGGCGATCGGCATGCTGGCGACCGAAACGCTGACTCCGGCCGGCTTCGACGCGACGGTCGTCAGCGCAGGCAGCGCCGTCCTCGCCGCGTTCGACCAGGTCCTGCCGGACATTGTGCTGCTAGATGTCGAGATGCCCGATGCGAATGGCTTCGCCCTCTGCGAGCAGATCCGCAAGCGCCCCCGTGGGGCGCAAGTGCCGATCGTCATGGTCACGGGCCGAAACGACACGGCGTCGATCGAGCGCGCCTACCTGGCGGGAGCAACCGATTTCATCAACAAGCCGATCCTCTGGGCCGTGCTGCCGCACCGGATCGCCTACCTGATCCGCGCCCACAGCAACGCGCAGGCCTTGCGGCAGAGCGAACAGAAGAACCGGGCCCTGTTGCAGGCCCTGCCGGACTGGACATTCGTGAGTGATGCGCGGGGAATCGTGCTCGAGCATCTCAGCGGCGACGCGCACGGCAGGAGCAACGACGCGGCCGTCCAGACGCTGGAAAATACCCTGCCGGCCGACACTGCACGCAAGGCACGCGAGTGCATGCAGACGGCGGCGGGGACCGCTTCGGCCCAGAGTTTCGAATTCGACGTCGGCAGCGGCGACGCCCAGCAATCCTTCGAGACGCGCCTGCAGCCGCAGCCTGACGGGACCTTCCTGTTCATCGTGCGCAACATCACGGAACGCCGGCGGACGGACGCGCGCATCCAGTACCTCGCCTACTACGACACGCTGACCGCCCTGCCCAACCGCCAACTCTTCGTACGGGAGTTGCGGCGCGCGATCCGATCGGCCAAGCGCACGGGCAGTCGCGTGGCGATCCTGTTCATCGACCTCGACCGCTTCAAGCGCATCAACGACACACTCGGTCACGCGGTGGGGGACGCGTTGTTGCAGTCGGTTGCCCGGCGCCTCGACGCCTGCGTGCGGCCGAAGGACTTCGTTGCCCGCACCACTCCGGACCGTGAACCTGCGCACGTTCGCATCGCGCGACTGGGGGGTGATGAGTTCGTGATCCTGGTCGCCGATCTCGACGACCCGCGGCAGGCGGCTGTGGTGGCCACTCGCGTGCGCCACGCGCTGGCCGAGCCGTTCACTTCGGACGGTCATCAGTTCGTCGTGACTCCCAGCATCGGCATCTCGGTATTTCCGGACCATGGCACGGAGATCGAGGACCTGCTGGTCAAGGCGGACATGGCCATGTATGAGGCCAAGGACCAGGGCCGCAACCGCCACAACTTCTACCGCGACACGACGAGCGGCCGGTCGCTCGAGCGCCTGGACCTCGAGAACGACCTGCGCTCGGCAATCGAGGCGTCCGAGTTCACGCTGCACTACCAGCCGAAGGTCGATGCGCAGACCGGCGCCATCGAAGGCGTCGAAGGTCTGCTGCGCTGGTACCACCGCACCCGCGGCTGGATTTCGCCCTGCACGTTCATCCCGCTCGCCGAGGAGACCGGAATGATCGGGCCGCTCGGCGACCTGGTGATCCGTGCGGCATGCGAACAGCTGCGTTGCTGGGCGCGCCGGGGACTCGGGCATCTCTGCGTCTCGGTCAACGTCTCCACGCGGCAATTCGCGCGCGAGGACTTCGTCGATTCCGTGCTGCGCACCGTACGGGAGTACGAGATCAAGCCGCAGCGGCTGGAACTGGAGATCACCGAGAGCCTGCTGATGCGCAACATCGACGAGGTCATCACGGAACTCACGCGACTGCGCCGTGCGGGGCTCAAGATCTCGATCGACGACTTCGGCACAGGCTACTCGTCACTGGGTTATCTCAGGCAGTTTCCCGTCGACACCCTGAAGATCGACAGGTCCTTCGTCAAAGACCTGCACGTCAGCAGCGACGATGCAGCCATCTGTGCCGCGATCATCGCCATGGCGCGGGAGTTGAACCTGACGACCGTGGCCGAAGGTGTCGAGGTCATCGAGCAACTGGAATTCCTGCGCGAACATGGCTGCAGCCAGATCCAGGGCTTCCTGTTCAGCAAGCCCCTGCCGGCCGCG
>JBAVIQ010000166.1:0-11512 GCA_049687035.1 Steroidobacteraceae bacterium | reverse complement strand
TTCTAGCGGTTCGGCTCAGCGGCGGAGCGTGACGGCGTGTACGACGTGGTCGTACTCGAAGTAGACGATCATGTCCGCGTAGACCCACCGGGTGATTGGCGGCTGTCCAACCGCGGCGAATCGCTCGGTCGGCGCGCCGAACTGGCGTTCCACCCGGGCCATCGTCTGGCCACGACCAGGCGTTGCCACCGCGGTCGAGGCCGCAGGCGGGTTCGTCATTTCGAGGGTCTGGGCGGGCAGGGCCGGCGCTGTCGCAAGTCCGGCCAGGCAGAGGCTGATTGCCGCTAATGTCTGCTTGCGCATGCTTCCGTGTCTCCAATGAGGCCCTGCGAACTATAGCATTCGGCGTGAAAGAGCCAGAGCGTCGCGGCCTAATTCCTTGTTCCAGTTCACTATCTGGCTCGGCGGGAAACGTGCAAAGCCGGGCCGCGCCGGGTAGCCTTGCGGCCTCCCGCCCCACGCGAGCCTCGATTCACGGTGTTCCACCCGCTGCCCGTCTTCGTTGGCCTGCGCTATGTCCGCACCCGCAGGCAGGGCTTTTTCGTCTCGTTCATCTCCTGGATCTCGATGGCCGGCGTGTGTCTCGGCGTTGCGGCGCTGATCACCATCATTTCGGTCATGAACGGCTTCGAGGGCGAATTGCGCAACCGCCTGGTTTCGCTCACGGCGCACGCCACCGTGTCCGGCCCGCCCGAGCGGCTGGCGAACTGGCAGTCGGTCACCGACCGCATTCGAACCGTGCCGGGCGTGGAGGGCGTTGCGCCTTTCGTGGACGTGCAGGCGATGCTTGGACGCGCCGGCATGCTCGAACCCGTGCTGCTGCACGGCATCGATCCGGCAGCCGAAGCCAACGTGTCGTCGATCGAGCACAACCTGCTGCAAGGGCAACTCAGCGACCTCAAGCCCGGCTCGCGTGGCATGGTCATCGGTCGCGTGCTCGCGTGGCAGATCGGCGCCGAACTCGGCGATGAACTCACCGTGATGGTGCCCGGCCGCGACATGCTCGCGGCAGGTGGCCGGCCGCTGCTGCAGACCTTCACCGTCACCGGCATCTTCGAAGTCGGGCTGCAGGATCACGACGCTTCGCTGGCGCTCGTGTCGATCGCCGATGCGGCTGATTTGAGCGGTGCCGCCAATGCGACACCCGCCGGGCTGCGCATCCGTTTCGACGACGTGATGAACGCGCCCGCGCGCACCGCCGACCTGCGCAAGGCCGTGGGAGCCGGACTGCAGGTCAAGGACTGGAGCGAAGAGCACTCGGCGTACTTCCGGGCGATTCGCATCGAGAAGACGATGATGAGCCTGATCCTGCTGCTCGTCGTCGCGGTGGCTGCATTCAACATCGTGGCGGCGCTGGTGATGGTCGTGAACGAAAAGCGTTCGGACATCGCGATCCTGCGCACGCTCGGCATGACTCCGCGAAGCATCGTCGGCGTCTTTCTCACGCAGGGCCTCGTGATTGGCACCGTTGGGACGCTGTTCGGTCTCGTGCTCGGGGTGCTGGTCGCCGCCAACGTCGGCACCATCGTGCCTGTGCTCGAAAGCGTGTTCCGCTTCCACGTGATGGACCCGTCGGTCTACTACATCACGCAGATTCCGTCGGAGCTCAGAATAGGGCAGATCGTGACGATCACGCTGGTCGCGTTCACGCTCACGGTCGTTGCGACGATCTATCCCGCGATCCGCGGCGCGGCCACCGAACCTGCCGAAGCGCTGCGGTACGAATGACCATGGCAGGGCGTGGCACTCCCTTCGAACTCACGATCGGCCGGCGCTACCTGCGTTCGACCGGTAACCGCTTCCTGTCGTTCATCTCCCTGATCTCCATGGTGGGCGTGGCGATCGGCGTGGCTGTGCTGATCGTCGTGCTGTCGGTGATGAACGGGTTCGAGCACGAACTGCGGTCGCGCATCCTGAGCCTGACGTCGCACGCGACGGTGACAGCCTTCGGCGAGGGACTCGCCGGCTGGGAAGCGATGCGGGATACGGCGCTCAAGAATCCACGCGTGTCTGCTGCGGCGCCGTTCGTGGAATCCGAGACGCTGCTGATCGCCGATCACGCCACGGGCGCTTCGAGCGCAGCCACCTTGCGTGGCATCGATCCGGCGCTCGAGGCGCAGGTCTCTGCGCTGGGCGAACGGCTCACGAGCGGATCGATGCGATCCCTCCAGCCAGGCTCGTTCACCGTCCTGCTCGGTGAGGAGCTGGCAGACAAGCTTGGCGTCGGCCTGGGCGATGCCGTCGTCGTTGCCGTCGCCAGGGGCAGCGTGACACCTGCGGGCGTGCTGCCGCGGCTCAGACGTTTCAGGGTCGCAGGCATTTTTCGCTCCGGCATGTACGAGATCGACGCGACGCTCGCGGTGGTGCACGTCGCCGACGCGGCGCGCCTGCTGCGGCTGGGCGCCAACGTGACCGGCCTGCGACTCGCGGTGAAAGACCCGTACGAGGCCCCGCTGGCCGTGCGCGAAGTTGCCAACGAACTCGGCGGTGGGCTCTACGTCGAGGACTGGACGCAGCGCAATGCGAATTTCTTCCGCTCGATCGAACTGACCAAGCGCATGATGTTCTTCATCCTGCTGCTGGTCGTGGCGGTCGCGGCGTTCAACATCGTGTCGACGCTGGTGATGGCGGTCAAGGACAAGCAGCCGGACATCGCCATCCTGCGCACGATCGGCGCGCGACCCTCGAGCATCCTGGCGATCTTCACGACGCAGGGCACCGTGATCGGCCTGCTCGGAACGCTCGGCGGCGTGGCTCTCGGCGTCCTGCTCTCGCTGAACCTCGAGTCGATCGTGCACGGCCTGGAACGCGTCTTCGGCGTGCATTTCATGGACGCGAGCGTTTACCTCATGAGCGACCTGCCGGCGCGTGTCGAACCCGACGACGTGCTGCTCATCGCGGGCACGGCGTTCGCGCTCTGTTGTCTATCCACCCTGTATCCCGCGTGGCGCGCAGCGACCACCGATCCGGCGAGGGCCCTGCGCCATGACTGAACCATCGATCCTCGCGTGCGACGGCGTGCACAAGCATTTCGTGGAAGCGGGTCAGCGCCTCGAAGTCCTGCGCGGCGTCGAACTGCAGGTGCGGGCGGGCGAGACGCTCGCCATCATCGGCGCCTCTGGCTCCGGCAAGACGACGCTGCTGCAGATCCTCGGTGGTCTCGACCTGCCGACGAAGGGTACCGTGCGACTGATGGGCCAGGCCTTCGCCGAGCTGTCGGAGGCCGCGCGCGGCGACCTGCGCAATCGTGCGCTGGGTTTCGTGTACCAGTTCCATCACCTGCTGCCGGAGTTCAGCGCGCTCGAGAACGTCGCGATGCCGCTGCTTGTCCGACGTACGCCGGCAGCGGATGCTCGCCGCGAGGCGCAGTGGTTTCTCGATCGCGTGGGCCTCGGCCAACGGCTGACTCATCGGCCATCGCAGCTCTCGGGCGGTGAACGGCAGCGTGCGGCCGTTGCGCGCGCTCTGGTGACGCGACCGAAGGTCGTGCTGGCGGACGAACCGACCGGCAACCTCGACGGCCACAACGCCGAGGGCGTGCTCGAACTCATGCTCGAGCTGAACCGCGAGCTCGGCACCAGCCTCGTGCTGGTCACGCATTCGGGCGAAATCGCCTCGCGCATGCAGCGCGTCCTGACCCTGCAGGATGGCAAGCTCGTCGAGGGCTGAATCGGGCTGAACGCGCCGATTAGTCGCGTCGCCAACGACTGCGGCTGACCCGCACGCTGACGTCCTCGCGGTCGGGACGTCGAACGATGTGGCAGATGGCGGCAGGCCTTTTGGCCGGCTCCTGTGCGGTGCTCAGCCTGCCGCAGGCGCCTCCTGTCGCGCTGGTGTGGGCCGGTCTTTGCGCGAGCGTCGCTGGCGCCTGGGCGTGGCGCAAATCCTGGCTGCTGGGCCCCGGCGTGGGGTTCTGGCTCACCGCCCTGCAGCTCAATGCGGGCCTGTCCGACCGGCTGAACCCCGCGCTGGAAGGGCAGCCGGTGCGAATGCGTGGCGTGGTCACGAGCGTGCCGCAGGGGACGCTCGACGTGCTCAAGTTCCGCTTCTCGCCACTGCCGGACGGCGACTCGCCGTTGCTGCCCCAGGTCATCGAGCTCACTTGGTACGATGCACCTGCCCGCATCGAGGCCGCGGAGACGCTCGAGCTCGAAGTGAAACTGCGTCGCCCCCGTGGGTTCGCCAATCCCGGTGGGTACGACAACGAGGCGCGGATGCTGCGCGACCGCGTCGGCGCGAGCGGCTACGTGCGTTCCGGTGAACGACTCGGCCGCGGGTCCAACGCCGCGTTCAAGTACCCGGTGTTGCTCGCACGCGCGCAAGTCGCCTCGATCATACGGGACGCACTTGGTGCGCGACCCTCGGCCGGCATCGTTACCGGACTTGCCGTGGGCCTGCAGGACGCGCTGAGCCGCGAGCAGTGGCTGCAGCTCTCGCGCAGTGGCACGAGCCACCTGATGGCGATCTCGGGCCTGCACATCGCGATGGTGGCCGCGGTCTTCGCCTGGCTCGGTGGGCGAGTGCAGCGAGTCCGGCAGCGCCGTGGTGCGACGGGAGCCACGCGCGATGCGTCGGTCGTTGCGGCTGCTGTCGCGGCATTGGGCTACAGCCTGCTTGCAGGCTGGTCCGTGCCGACGCAGCGCACGATGGTCATGATCGCGTGCGGCGCCGCTGCGCTGCTTTTGCGTCGAAGGATCGGTGTCGCCGATGGGCTGGGTTTCTGCGTGGCCGGTGTGCTGCTGCTCGACCCGCTGGCGCCGCTCGCGCCTGGGTTCTGGTTGTCGTTCGGCGCCGTGGTCGTGATCCTCTATGGAGCCACCGGGCACGTCCGGCCACTCGGTCTGATACGCGGCTACCTGCTGGTCCAGGTCGTCGTCACGCTGGGACTCGTACCCGTGCTCGCGGGCAGCTTTGGCTCGGTTTCGCTGGTGTCCGCGCTGGTCAACCTGTACGCGATCCCGCTCTATACGTTGCTGATCGTGCCTGCCGTGCTGGTGTCGTGCGCCGTGGCGATAATTGCCGAGGACGCAGGCACGGTCATGCTCGACTGGACCGGCCGGTTGATCGAATCGACGTGGCCACTGATCGAGGTGCCGGCATCGTGGCCGCTCGCCACCTGGTCGATTGCTGGACTTGACGGCATCGCCTGGGTCGCACTCATTCTTGGCACGCTCGCGGCGCTGTCGCCGTTACCGATCCCGGGTCGCGTTGCCGGCGGCGTACTCATTGCAACGGCTTGCCTGTGGCGGCCTGCGCTCGTGCCTGACGGAGTCGCGCGTGTCACGATTCTCGACGTTGGGCAGGGACTGTCGGTCGTGATCGAAACGCGTGGACACACGCTCGTCTACGACGCAGGACCTTCGTTCCGCACCGGCAGCGACACCGGGCAGCTCGTCGTCGTTCCATACCTCAGGTCGCGCGGTATTCGCACGGTGGATCGCGTGGTCGTGAGCCACGACGACGACGATCACAAGGGCGGGGCGGGCAGCGTGCTCGTGCTCATGGACGCACGCGCCCTGACCCTGGGACCGAGCCTGCGGGCGAGCGCGTTCAACGACACCCGTGCGCAGCGGACTCGGGACACCTGCCGGCGTGGCGAGGCGTGGGCCTGGAATGGAGTCGACTTTCGCTGGGTGCACCCCGGCGACGCTCGCTATCAGCGCGATAACGACAGTTCGTGCGTGTTGCTGGTGAGCGCTGGCGGGCACGCCGCGCTCATCACCGGCGACATCGAGGCCGAGGCCGAGCGTGAGCTGGTGCGCGAAGGCGCATTGGCGCCCGTCGATATCGTGGTCGTGCCGCATCATGGCAGCCGCACTTCATCGACGCAGGACTTCGTGGCGGCGTCACGGCCGCGCTGGGCCGTCTATGCAGTGGGGTACCGCAACCGCTGGAATTTCCCCGTGCTGCGCGTCGTGGAGCGCTGGGAGCAGGCGGGAGCCCAGGGGGTGCGGACGAGCGATGGCGGAGCCATCACGTTCGAGCTTGCACCCGGAAGGGCCCTGGCGCCGCCGAGCGAATGGCGGCGCGAACATCTGCGCCCATGGCGTGATCCCTGAACCATGCCCGTCGCCGCGGAGGAGGGGTTCCAGTATCATCGACGGGTCATTTCTGCCGGGCACAGGGACTCGAGCACGCCACATGTTCGAAATCGTGAAGGCCGGCGGCATCGTCATGGTGCCGCTCATCCTCTGCTCCATACTTGCCGCCGCCATCACGCTCGAGCGCCTCTGGACGCTGCGGGGCCAGCGCGTCGTGCCCGAGGAACTCGTGGACAAAGTCTGGCGCTGGGTCGAAAACCGCACGCTGTCCGACAAGCAGATCTTCGCGCTGCAGCAGCACTCGCCGCTCGGGCGCGTGCTCGCGGCCGGGCTCGCCAATCGCCACCGCGACCGCTCGCTGATGATCGAGGCGATCGAGGACGCCGGACGCCACGTCGCCCACGACCTGGAGCGGTACCTGAACGCGCTGGGCACGATCGCGGCCATCTCGCCGTTGCTCGGCCTGCTCGGTACCGTCACGGGCATGATCCGGACGTTCAAGGCGATCACGCTCGCCGGCGTGGGGAACCCCACGGCCATGGCGTCGGGCATAGCCGAAGCGCTCATCACGACCGCGACCGGCCTCATCATTGCGATCCCGGCGCTGGTGGCGTACCGCATGCTGCGCAGCCGGGTCGATGGTCACGTCATCGACATGGAGAAGGAATCGCTCAAGCTGGTGCAGGCGATCGACCGTGCGGGCGCATTGCGTCCGCCCTCGGCGGCCGAGATCGGTGCGGCATTGTCGTCGCCAGCGGATGCGCAGGAAGCGGTGGCTTGAAGTTCCAGCGGCGGCAGCGCGAGGAGGTCGAGCTCAACATGACGTCGCTGATCGACGTCGTGCTGCTGCTGCTGATCTTCTTCATGATGTCGACCAAGTTCATCGACGAGGGCCGCCTGCAGGTGCGATTGCCCGCAGCCGGTGTCCAGCCCGACGAGGCCTCGGCCAAGGAAACGGTCGAGATCGAGGTGACCGCCGAAGGCAATTACCGCGTGGGCGGCCGCGACCTGGTCAACAACAGTCCCGACACGCTCGCCACGGCACTGGCACGCGCCACCAACGGCAACCGCGCGCAGCCCCTCACGATCCGCGCCGATGCGCGGGCCGTGCACCAGTCGGTCGTCACGGCAATGGATGTCGCCGGGCGCCTCGGCTACCGCCAGATCAACATCGCCACGGTTCACGATGGGTCGCAAAGCCGATAAGCGCATAGACCTGAAGATGCCGGAGGGCGCCCTGCAGACGTACCAGCGCCTGCTCGGCTACCTGCGGCCGCACAAGGCCATGTTTGCGGTCGGCGTGATCGGCATGACCATCTTCGCTGCGACCGACGCCGGCTGGGCCGCGTTCGTGAAGTTCTTCCTCGACGGCACCTTCGTCGCCAAGGATCCACGGATGGTCTGGCTGGTGCCGGTAGCGCTCGTCGGGCTCTTCATCCTGCGCGGCATCGGCGACTTCATGCAGACCTACTGCCCGGGCTTCGTCGGCCGGCACATCGTCAAGACGCTGCGCGGACAGATCTTCGAACGCTACGTGCACCTGCCGGTGTCGTATTTCGACACCAACGCGTCGGGGGTACTGCTGTCCAAGCTCACGTACAACACTGAGCAGGTGGCCACCGCGACGACCGATTCAGTCACGGTGTTCATCCGCGACACACTGACGATCATCGGCCTGATCGGCTACCTGCTTTATCTCAACCCGAAGCTCACGTTGTTCAGCCTGATCGTCGGTCCGCTGATCGCGGTGCTGATCCGCAAGATCAACCTGCTGTTCCGTCGCTACAGCCGTCGCATCCAGAATTCCATGGGCGACGTGACGCGCGTCGCCAAGGAAGCGATCGAGGCGCCGCGGGTGATCCGCGTCTTCAATGCGCAGGACTACGAAGCACTGATGTTCGACGAGGTGACCGAGCACAACCGTCGCTCGCACATGAAGCTCATGATGACCAAGGGCATGAGCAATCCCATCGTGCAGACGATCGCGGCCATCGGCCTGGCGGGCGTGCTGTACCTGGCGACGGTCGACGCGATCAACGGCCTGATGTCGGTGGGCGAGTTCACATCCTTTATCGCGGCGCTGATGCTGATCACGGCGCCGCTGCGTCGGCTGGTCAACGTCGCAGGTCCGCTGCAGCAGGGCATCGCGGCCGCGCAGAGCATTTTCGAAGTACTCGATGCTCCGCTCGAAGACCAGGGCGGCGGGTTCCGGCTGGAGCGTGCGCGCGGCGAGGTCGAATACCGCAACGTGGAATTCAAATACCCGACATCGGCGGATCCTGTGCTGCATGGCGTGAGCTTTCACGCGCAGCCGGGCGAGAAGATCGCGATCGTCGGCCGTTCCGGCAGCGGCAAGTCCACGCTCGTCGGATTGCTGCCGCGCTTCTATGACCCGACGGCGGGGCAGGTGCTGGTCGACGGCCACGACGCCCGCGAGTTTTCGCTCAACGCCTTGCGCTCGCAGGTCAGCCTGGTGAGCCAGGACGTCGTGCTGTTCAACGACACGATCAAGAGCAACATCGCCTTCGGCTTTCCGGCAACGGACGCCGCAATCGAAGCCGCCGCTGCGACCGCGCGCGTCAATGAGTTCAGCGCGCAATTGCCGCTCGGGCTCGACACCGTCGTGGGCGATCGCGGCACGCTGCTCTCAGGTGGCCAGCGCCAGCGGATTGCGATCGCGCGCGCGCTGCTGCGGAACACGCCGATCCTGATCCTGGACGAAGCGACCTCGGCGCTCGATACCGAGATCGAACGGCAGATCCAGGACGCGCTCGAGGCACTCATGGCCAACCGTACGACGCTCGTGATCGCGCATCGCTTGTCGACCGTCGAGAAGGCCGATCGCATCCTCGTCATGGATTCGGGACGGGTCGTGGAATCGGGCACCCACCAGGAACTGCTGGCGCGCGACGGCCAGTACGCCGTGCTGCACCGATTGCAGTTCAACGACTGACGCATGTCGCTCGACGCGCGGCTGCAGAGCGTCTGGTATGGCCCCGCCTGGCGCAGCCTGCCGCTGTGGCCCCTTGCCGTCCTTTACCGACTCATCCTCGCCTTGCGTGCCCTGGCGTATCGCATGGGCCTTGTCCGCGTCGAACACGTCGAGGTGCCGGTCATCGTCGTCGGTAACCTGACGGTCGGTGGCACTGGCAAGACGCCCGTCGCCGCCTGGCTTGCGCGACAGTTCGAGGCACGCGGCCGCCGAGTCGGTGTCGTGCTGCGCGGCTACGGTGGATCGCACCGCGGTGTGCCCAGGGTCGTCGCGCCAACGGACGATCCGAGCATCACAGGCGATGAGGCGCTGGTGCATGCCCGGCGTGGCGTGCATACCGTCGTCATCGGTGCCGATCGAGTGGCGGCGGTGCGTCTCGCGGTCGAGCAGGGCGCGGAGGTGGTCGTCTGCGATGACGGGCTCCAGCACATTCGCCTGGCACGCGACTATGAAATCGTCGTCGTCGACGGCTCACGCGGACTCGGCAACCGCTGGTTGCTGCCGGCAGGTCCGCTGCGCGAGCCTGCAGCCGAGCTGGAATCGGTCCACGCGGTCGTCGTGACTGAGCGCGGCGGAGAAGGGCGGGCAGATCTTGCAGTGCGCTCGCCGCTGCTGCTGCGCGCGCGGTTCGAACTCGGCGACGCGGTGAACCTGCTGACAGGCGAACGCAGGCCGTTGACCGGTTTCGCGAATGCGCCCAACCTGCACGCGATCGCTGGCATCGGCCATCCCGACGCCTTTTTCCGTGGTCTCGCGGAAAGTGGATTAGTCGTCAGGACGCATGCGTTGCCGGACCATGCGCCACTGGCGGCCGGGACGCTGCCATTCCCCGGCGACGCCATTGTCCTGATGACAGAGAAAGATGCCGTAAAATGCCGGCAGTTCGCCCGACCCGACTGGTGGTGGGTCGAACTCGAAGTGAGCATCGGTCGCGCGGACGCCGCGGCGTTGCTGGCGTCCATCCTTGAGCGCACCGGGCTGGCCGGTGCGGGAGTGACCCTTGGATAACAAGCTGCTCGACATCCTTGCCTGTCCGCTCTGCAAGGGACCCCTGCAGTGGCACCGCGACGCGCAAGCGCTGGTGTGCCGCGCCGACCGCCTGGCATTTTCGGTGCGCGACGGTGTCCCGGCAATGCTCGAGGAAGAGGCTCGCCGGCTGAATTCCGACGATCCGCTGCTCAAGGACTGAGCGAACGTGACCCACCACGTCGTCATCCCGGCGCGTTACGCCTCGACGCGGCTGCCCGGCAAGCCTCTGCTCGACATCGGCGGCCGCACGATGATCCAGCGCGTGGTGGAGCAGGCCGCGGCCAGCGGCGCGGACCAGGTGCTGGTCGCCACCGACGATGAACGCATTGCAGCGGCGGTGCACGACCCGCGGGGACGGGCGACGCCGATTGCCGTGATGACCGATGCAGCGCTATCGTCCGGCACGGATCGCGTCGCCGCCGTCGCGCGCGAGCGGGGCTGGGCCGACGACACCATCGTCGTTAACGTGCAGGGTGACGAACCATTCGTGCCGCCGCGCCTGATCGACCAGGTGGCGGATCTGCTGGCCCGCGATCCAGTCGCTGCGATCGCGACGCTCGCGACCCCGATCGAGTCGCTGCACGAGTTTCTCGACCCCAACGTCGTCAAGGTTGTGTTCGCGGTCGACGGCACGGCACTGTATTTCAGCCGCGCGCCGATTCCCTGGTCGCGTGATGGTGCGAACGCGGGGCTAAGCAGCCAGGCCGACTATTCCGGGGCGCTGCGGCACGTGGGCTTGTATGCGTATCGCGTCGGCGCGCTGAAGCGCATTACGGCCATGGCGCCTTCGTCCTACGAGCAAGCGGAGAAGCTGGAACAGTTGCGCGCCCTGCAGGCGGGGCTGCGCATCACGGTGGCCCTGTGTGCCGAGCCGCCCGGACCCGGAATCGATACGGACGCAGACCTGCAGCGCGCACGCACGCGCGTCGCCACCGAACCTGGAGCTGGACGACCATGAATCAACCGTTGCTGGTGGCGTTTGGCATCACGATCACGCCGTGGAAGCTGATTGGTTACGTCGGCGTCGCGTTGTTCGCCGGCCGCTGGTTCGTGCAGATGTTCTATTCGCGGCGCCACGGCCGGCCCGTCGTCCCGACGGTGTTCTGGCTGATGAGTATCAGCGGCAGCCTGCTGCTGTTGGCGTACTTCACGTTCGGCAAGAACGACTCGGTGGGCGTCCTCTCTAACCTGTTCCCGGCCTGCGTCGCAGTCTACAACCTCGTCCTGGACTTGCGGCACAAGCGGGAGAAACAGGAAGAAAGGGGATAGGGTTTAGTCAGAGGTGTAGTGCTGGTTTGCAGTACGGCAAATGGAACTGTCTCTGTCGCCGAGTTGTGTTGGTGTGTTCTCGTCCGGTCTGACGCGGGTAACGACCATGACCCAGTTGGTCTCCCAACCGCTGCCAGAATGAGGGTGAAGACGTCTGCTCCCGGCGGGCGCTGCTGGCCGC
>JBAVIQ010000165.1:0-5784 GCA_049687035.1 Steroidobacteraceae bacterium | reverse complement strand
TTGCGCGAAATCGTGACGAGCACCACCTGCGCGTCCACGCTGTGTTCCGCTTGCGCGAGCAGGTCGGCGGCGACGAACGCAGGGCGCGCGGATTCATCGGCAATGACCAGCACTTCCGACGGCCCGGCGGGCATGTCCAGCGCTGCGCCATCGGCGTCCTGCGCAACAATCTGCTTGGATGCCGTGACCCAGGCATTGCCTGGCCCGAAGATCTTGACGACTTTGGGCACCGATGCCGTGCCATACGCCATGGCGGCGACGGCCTGCGCACCACCGATCTTGAACACTTTGCGAATCCCGCACAGCCTCGCCGCCACCAGTACGGCGGGATCGGCCGAGCCATCGGGACGAGGCGGGGTGCACATGACTCGCACCGGACAGCCGGCGATCCTGGCTGGCACGGCAAGCATCAGCGCGGTCGAAGGCAGGGGCGCCGTGCCGGCGGGTACGTACAGCCCGACGGACTCGAGCGCCACGGTCAGGCGCTCGCAGACGACGCCCGGTGCGGTTTCGAGCCGCAGCGGCGGCAGGGTCTGCAGTTCGTGGAAGCGGGTGACCGTGTCGATCGCGCGTTCGAGTGCTGCGTGCTGCACCGGCGTGAGCGCGGCTTTGGCGGCGGCGAACTCGGCGTCCGAGACACTGAAAGATTCGAGGTGGACGCCGTCGAGCCTGGCCGTGTACTCGCGCAGCGCTGCATCGCCACGCGCGCGAACGTCATCGACGATGCGGCGTGCCTGTTCGAGCAGGCCAGCGGCGTCGCGCTGGGCCGGCCGACGCAGCACGGCATCGCGACTTGCCTCGTCCAGCGTGCCCCAGTCGAGGATGTCGAGCGGACTCTTCATGCGAGCATCTTCTCCACTGGCAGCACCAGTATCGCGCTGGCACCGGCGGCCTTCAGGCTTTCGAGAGTCTCCCAGAACACGGTTTCACGACAGACGGCGTGCACCGCGACTTTATCGCCGGTGCCGTCGAGCGGGATGACCGTCGGCGACTCGCTGCCGGGCAGCAGCTTCGCGATCTGCGGCAGGGCCGAGCGCGGGGCGTGCAGCATGATGTACTTGCTCTCCCGCACCTGCTGGACGCCGTCGACCCGCACCAGCAGTCGACGCACCCAGTCGGCCTTGACGTCGGGCAGGGCGACCGGCGTGCGCACCAGGCACACCTGGCTTTCGAGCACGACGGCCACTTCGCGCAGGTGATTGGCTGTCAGGGTCGAGCCGGTGGAAACGAGGTCGCAGATCAGGTCGGCCCGGCCGAGGCGCGGTGCGATTTCGACGGCGCCGGACAGCGTGACGATTTCGGCGGTGATGCCGCTCTCGCGCAGGAAGCGCGCCAGCACGTGTGGGTAGGTGGTGGCGATGCGCTTGCCCGCGATGCTCTGCAGCCCGGCGAACACGAATTCCTGCGGCACGGCGAGCGCCAGGCGGCAGCGGCCGAAGTCGAGCTTCTGCAGGACTTCGATGCGCGGCGTGGTGCCGCGGGCCAGCATCGCGAGACGCTTTTCCTCGAGCACGTTGAGCCCGACGAGGCCGAGGTCGCAGACGTCTTCCTGGACGAGGTCGGGAATGTCGTCGTCCCGCACGAACAGCACGTCGAGCGGCATGTTCTCGCCGTAGCACATGAGCTGGTCCTTGCCGCGGCTGAACTTCAGGCCACAGCGGTGGAGCAGGTCCAATGATTCGTCGGTGAGGCGTCCCGATTTCTGCACGGCGATGCGCAGGCGTTGCTGGCGATCCATCAGCGCTCTCCGAGGCGGCGGGCCGCCAGTTCGTAGCCGCCGTTGCCGGCACCCAGGTAGCGGGCGACTCGCCCGATGGTCGTGACGCTGACGCCTGTCTGTTTGGCGATCTCGCGGTAGGGCATGCCGGCCTGCAGCAGTCCGACGACGGTCCAGCGATCGGCGAGGGCCTGCAGCTCCGCCGGAGTGCAGAGGTCGCGCAGGAAATCGCGGCATTCGTCGACGGTGCGCAGGGTCAGCAGGGCCTGGCACAGCGCGCGTTCGGCGGCAGCTTCCTGGCGGGGGGAGATTCCACGGTGGTTCTTCACGGGTCTCGCTGGCTGGCGTGTATTAATGTGTTAGCACGTTAATACATTGGAACGTTCGGCGCAACCGCAAGAAGGAGCCGCGCGAAGCAATGGCGGCCAAACGGTCTGCGCCGACGGCGTCTCCGGTCCGGACGGGCTCCGAAAGCCGTCCGCGACATGGACGTCGCGGCCGGAGCCCCCACGGACGGGTTTACGGCGTCTTTCGGGGCCCGTCCGGATCGGGGACGGCTGGCGGCGCCACCAGTTCTTCGACTGATGATTCCGCGCGGACTGCGTCTCGATTGCGCCGCCATTCCTTGCGCTAACGTGCTGTCACACCTAAACTTCTCCCCGCTCATCGAGACCGGCTGAGGGAATGGCCCTTTGAAGCCGGGGCAACCATCGGGCCCAACCCGCCCGAACTGGTGCCAACTCCACGGGGACCCTGCGCGTCGCCGGAAGATGAGTTGCAGCGAGGCTGCCCCGCCCGGTTTCACGACCGACGGGGGTGTTGGTCGCCGCAACCATCCCTGCGCGCGCAGAATCTCTCGTTGTGTGGTTTTCATCTCGACGGGCAGGCCGGCACGGGCCTCGACACGCGTGCCCAGATTTGGTCCAGATTCAGCGCGAGTGCGAGTAGCAGCAGTGTCTTCGTCCGTCACCACGAGCAACAGCCAACCGGCCGTCGATGAAAACATCGCACCGGATGGAGCCGCCGATCCGTCGTCGATGGATCCTGCCGCGGCGCTGCGTCCGGTCGTGTTGCCCGCCGGTTACGCGTTTGACGAGGACATCCTCGTCCTGGACCGCGAGCCATTCCCGTTGCACTTTGGCGGCGAGCTGCCGCGCGTCGAGATCGCGTATCGGATCGCCGGCGCCGCGGGCGCTCCGGTCGTCGTCGTACTCGGTGGCATTTCGGCGGGTCGCAACGTGTTCAAGGTGCGCGATGGCGTGCCGGGCTGGTGGGACGAAATCGCCGGGCCCGGCAAGGCACTCGACACGGATCGTTTCCGGGTCCTCGGCATCGATTTCCTGGGCGGCAGCCACCGCACGACGGGTCCTGGCCACGGCGAAGTCTTCCCGAGCGTCAGCGCGCATGACCAGGCGGCCTGCCTCGTGGCGGTGATGGACCACCTCGGCATCGCCAGCCTGCACGGCTGCATCGGCGCGTCCTATGGCGGCATGGTCACGCTGGTGATGGGCGCCAGGCACCCGGCACGCCTGCGGCACGGCATCGTCGTCAGCGCGGCGCACCGCACTCACCCGATGTCGACCGCGTGGCGCAGCGTCCAGCGCAATTTCGTGCGCTACGCCATCGAGCATGGCGAGGGCGAGCAGGGTCTTGCGCTGGCACGCGCGCTGGCCATGACGACATACCGCTCCGTGCGCGAATTCGAGGATCGCTTTCCGGGCGAGGCCACGCGCCACGACGGGCGATTCGTCTTCCCGGTCGAGGCGTACATCGTCTCGCGCGGCGAGGCCTATTCGCGGACCTATCGGCCCGAGGCTTTCGTCTGCCTGTCGGAGTCAATCGACCTCCACCGCATTGAACCCGAGACTGTCGTCGTGCCGATGACCCTGGTCGCCGTGCATGAGGACCAGTTGGTGCCGGCCGCCGACATGCGCACGCTGCGCGACCGCTTTGGCAGCGCCTGCCAGCTGATCGAGATCAGCTCGATGTACGGCCACGACGCCTTCTTCAAGGAGTCGGCGGTGCTGCGCGACGTTTTCTACCGCACTCTCGAATAGACCAGCGAATAGACCAGACTCGAAACGGATCCCATGAGCCACCAAGACAGCATCAAGACCCGCACCGTGCGGGCGGCCCTCGAGACGGACACCCAGCACGGCGCCGTCGTACCGCCGATTCACCTGACCTCGACGTTCGCCTTCAGCGGCTACGGCGAAAAGCGCGAATACGACTACTCGCGGTCTGGCAATCCAACGCGCGATGCCCTGGGACGGGCCCTCGCGGATCTCGAAGGCGGTTCTGGCGCGGTCGTCACCGCTTCGGGCATGGGCGCCGTCTCGCTCGTGACCCAACTGTTCAAGCCTGGCCAGGTCGCCGTCGTGCCGCACGACTGCTATGGCGGCACGTACCGGCTCTTCAATGCACTCAACCTGCGCGGAGCGCTGCAGGTCCGGTTCGTCGACTTCCAGGATGCCGCAGCGCTCAACGCGGCGATTGCCGACAAGCCAGCGCTGGTGTGGGTCGAGACGCCGAGCAACCCGTTGCTGCGGATCGTCGACATCGCTGCCGTTGCAGCCCGCGCCAAGGCAGCCGGCGCGCTGGTCGCAGCCGACAATACGTTCCTGTCGCCCGTCTGGCAGCAGCCGCTGGCGCTGGGGGCCGACCTCGTCATTCATTCCACGACCAAGTACCTGAACGGCCACAGCGATATCGTGGGCGGCGCCGTGATCGCGGCCACGGCCGAACTGCACGAGCAGGTGAAGTGGTGGGGCAACTGCATTGGCGTCACGGGCGCGCCGTTCGACAGCTTCCTGACGCTCCGTGGCCTGCGCACGCTGCACGCCCGCATGCGCGCGCATGGTGAGAACGCGCAACGCATCGCCGAACTGCTGATGAGGCACGCTGCGGTGGCCCGCGTCTACTACCCTGGACTCGCCGCGCATCCCGGCCACGACATCGCGCAGCGCCAGCAGCAGGGCTTCGGCGCGATGGTGAGCTTCGAACTCGTGGGTGGGGTCGAGAACGTCAAGGCGCTGCTCGGCAACATGGAACTGTTCTCGCTCGCTGAATCGCTTGGCGGTGTCGAGAGCCTCGTGGCTCATCCAGCCAGCATGACGCATGCGGCGATGGACGCATCGGCAAGGGAGCGGGCAGGCATCTCGGAGTCGTTGGTGCGGCTTTCGATCGGCATCGAAGAGGGTGACGACCTCCTGCGCGACCTCACGGCCGGACTTGAAGCGGCAGCTCGCGTCTGACGCGTCAGGCGCGGTTCGTCGCGCGGTGTTCGTTGAGCAAGGTTCGTCGCTGCGGTGATCGCGTCGTCACGAACGCTCAAGAGAGATCGCACAAAAAAGAAGGCCGGCATTGCTGCCGGCCTTCGGGGGGACCCGAGCTGCCTCATTCCCTGAGACAAAGACTAACCCGACTCAAGTCCTCGCTACTCGTAAATTCGGTCTCGCAAACTGGGGGCAGGGAGCCTGGGGCCGCCTGCGGACGCGCAGTATAGCGCCGAAAATCCGGTCGGAGTCCAGCGGGAATCGGGCGAATAATCAGCCGGCCGAGGGTTCTAAACCCTAGCTTGACAGTTTCTGTGGATAAAACTGTAAGCCATTGAAATTTAACGACTTGATAATAGCCGCTCCACGACCGCGGCACCGGCTTCCCGGCTACCGACAGTGGCCTTGCCGGCCAGGGCAATGTCTGCCGTGCGCACGCCCGCGCTGACGGCGTCTTCGACCGCGGACTCGACGGCAGCCGCCTCGGTTTCGAGTCCGAGTGAATACCGCAGCAGCATCGCCGCGCTCAGGATCGTGCCGTACGGATTGGCGATGCCCCGCCCCGCGATGTCGGGTGCGGAACCATGAATCGGCTCGTAGAGGCCGTTGGTACCTTCGCCGAGCGAGGCAGAGGGCAACAGGCCGAGCGATCCGGCGATCATCGAGGCCTCGTCGGTCAGGATGTCGCCGAACATGTTCTCGGTGACCGCGACGTCGAAATCCCGCGGGCGGCGG
This sequence comes from Steroidobacteraceae bacterium, assembly GCA_049687035.1. Classification (GTDB taxonomy): domain Bacteria; phylum Pseudomonadota; class Gammaproteobacteria; order Steroidobacterales; family Steroidobacteraceae; genus RPQJ01. Next base: position 57 of record JBAVIQ010000165.1, on the reverse strand, counting down.
ATCAGGTGCATGGCCGCGGAGTCGACCAGCATGTGCTCGAGCTGCACGTCCGGAAAT
>JBAVIQ010000164.1:0-2587 GCA_049687035.1 Steroidobacteraceae bacterium | reverse complement strand
GTACACCATCATTCCGCCGACGCACGCGAGTTTCACCGCCAGCGCCGTGCCCTGGGGGCCCTGGAAGGCCGCGCCCGACAGCAACTGCCCGATCTCGATGCCGCGGTAATGCAGCATGTAGAGCCCCGTGGGAATGAGTACCGCAAGGGCCGGCCAGCCCAGGCCACCGCGGAAAAGGCTGGCTTCGCGCAGCAAGTCCGCCGTCTCCTGCGGTTGGACGCGCTTCACCGCAGGACCGACGACAAGGGACCAGATGAACATGTGCCCCAACCAGAGCGACAGCGCAAGAAGGTGCAGGGCTACGCAGATCAGATAGAGGTTCATGGCTGCTTCACCGAATGACCCAGCCGGACACGAGAAGCATGGCGATCGCGAGCACGAAATTGACCCGCACCGCGGTGGGGTACGCACGTCGTGTCAGCGCGACCTGAAGCGCTATCAGTGCCAGGAACAGCCCCATCTTGGTCCACCAGAACACGCCTTCCGGCATGCCTCGCAGCTTCGAATTCACGATGCCGGTGAGCCACAACCCCACCATGACCAACGTGGTCACCCAGGACAGCGGCAGACGCCACTTGTAGGGAACGGCCACGTGCGGCCACCGCGAGCCGTGCGCAATCCCGAGCAGCCGAGCGGTCTCCCCGGTGTCGAATCGGCGGCTGAGCGAAGTGAGCATGATCATCCAGTACAGCGCCAACCCGGTGAACAACACGCTGAAGAAAATGTGCGCAAAGACACTCAATCGGTAAACATCCATTCCTCTCTCCTATCAGTGCCCCTTGGCCGCAAGTGCGCTCTCGCAGAGCGACAGATAGCCAAGTGCCGTATCTTCCCACGAGGTGAGCTTCGAGGCCGCAGCCGACTCACCCATTTCCCGCAAACGGTCGCGCGACGGCAATGCCCGCAGGAACCGCGCCCAACCCTCCGGCTCGTTCGCAAACAGGAAACCCGTCTCCCCGTCTTTCACCAGCGTTCGGATGCGCCCGCTCGGCACGCTCACCACGGCGCGTCCCACGCTGAGATACTCCGGAATCTTCATTGTCGAATAGCCGAGTTCACCCGAGGAGAATGCGGCGGAATCGTATGGCGCCAGGCAGAGGTCGGCTGCTGCGATGAACCACGGTACCCGTTCGTGCTCGACCTTCCCGTGGAAGACCACCCGCGCCCGGGATGACGCCGCAAGCGATTCGTACTCAGCCCTGCGCACGCCGTCCCCGACCACATGCAACTCGATCCCGGCATCGGCCGATGCTCCGACCGCTCGGATCGCCGGCTCCAGGTTGTGGGTCCGATCCAGCACGCCGATGTACATCAACAACGTCGCTTCTTGCGGTAGTCCGCATGCTTCGCGGGCCGCGCCCTGGTCGATTGGATGAAACAGCTTGCGGTCCACTCCCAGGTCCACGACAGCGATGCGTTCCAGCGGCACTCGCCAGTATGCAGCGATCTCCTTACGCAGGAACTCGGTCTCGGCAATGATCAGCGGCGCGCCGCGGATCGCCCGGCCCGCCAACCACCCCGCAACGTGCATGCGCACAAGCTTTGCCATTTGCCCTGATGCCGCGTGCGCCGGATTCTGCACGATGTTCTCCACCGGCACTCCAAGCTGCCCGCGGCGACGGCACAGCGCCGAGACATAGCCGGAGATCAGCCAGCTCTTCTCGAGTACGACGTCAAAGGGACCCAGTTCGTGGTGCGCGAACCGGCGAATCGCCTTCAAATACGACAGGAAATCCCCATAGCCGATGCCGCGCATCGCGGAATCGTCGGCGCCCTCGGCGCGCTGCCTCGGTTGGATCTCGACCACATTGAAGCCGAGCGCGTCGGTTGCGTCGATTCGCTGCCGAAATGCGACCGTCACGTCGGCCCACCGACTCAACTCCCGTGCGAGGTTCAGCACGTTGCGCGTCGGCCCGGACGAGAGCACCAGATCGTGACCGGGCACGACGTAGCAAATGGACAAACGCCGTCCACCCACCCGACGGGCCCCCGAGGCGGGCAAAAGGTGGTCCGACTGACCGTGCGATGCCGGCGACTCAGCCATCTATCAGTCCCTGCCTTCGGCTGTTGCGTAGATCCGAGCGATCAGGTCCCGGAACCCCGACCATGACAGCTCCCGCTCCGCGAATGCCTTGGCACTCGACCCCAGCGACGCGGCCAGGGACGAATCGTCAAGCACACGTGAGATTCCTTTCGCCAGCCCCGCCGCGGTCGGCTCACAGAGCAACGCAAGGTTGTCATCGAGAACGCAGCGGTGGCTCGGCACATCCGTTGCCACGATGGGCTTGCCGACTGCAAGGTAATCGAAGACCTTGAGCGGAAAATTGCCGAGTGAGCTGCGGGGCGACACCAGGACGTCCGCCATCGCGACATACTCGTCCATGAGTTCTCGCGGTTGGCGGGAAATCAGGCGGATGCGCTCTTCGGGCGCCCCTGCCAGCATCCTCCGTCCAAATTCGATCTCCTGCTGGTCGCTCGCACCTACGCAGACCAGGTAGACGTCCGGGTGCTGCTGCAACACGGCCTTGGCAGCCTCGAACAGGAGGTCGATGCCCTGGTACTCGGCGAAATTGCCGCTGTAAAACAC
>JBAVIQ010000163.1:0-1898 GCA_049687035.1 Steroidobacteraceae bacterium | reverse complement strand
GGATGGAACAAAGACCGCCGATCTTTACGCTGAATTCGAAGCCTTGCAGCGCGAAGGAAAGCTGCGAGCCTTTGGCGCTTCGATTGATACAGACCACGAACTGCGCACGCTCGCCCGGACCACAACCAGCGGCGCCGCTGAAGTGCTCTTCAACGCCTTTCAACAGGATGTGCGTGCGGAATTTGGCGAGGCCGCGCGCCGTGGAGTGGGATTGGTCGCAAAGGTTCCGCTGGACTCCGGATGGCTCAGCGGCAAGTACAATGAGCACAGCCGCTTCGATGGCATCCGCGAACGCTGGTCGCCGGAGGTTGTCGCCCGCCGGGCCGCGCTGGTGCGAAAACTACGTGCCTTGCTGCCCCCCGACATGCCGCCGGCACAAGCTGCGCTGGGCTTCGTTCTCGCCCACCCCGAAATCGCGACTGTCATCCCGGGCGCGAAAACCCGCGCGCAACTGGAGGCCAACCTGGCCGCCGCGACGGAGCCTTTGCCGGCAGGCCTGGTCCGGGCCATCCATGCCCTTTGGGAAACGGAAATCGCGGACAACCCGTTACCCTGGTAAACAGCTTGAACCGGAATTCGTGTTCAGCGAGCCTCCACGCGCGCCACCTCGAGCTCGCCTAGTTCCGGATCGTGCCCGCGGGAACGAAGCTGGCACCGAAGCCGCCGGCGATCAAAGACTGGGACACGCTCTCGGCCGACGAAACCGCCGACGTCGGCATCGACCTCGGCACACCGGTCGTGGAAGCGATCGGATCGGAAGCCAGGTCGAAGTTCAACGGCCACATCCCGAAGGTGACGGTCGAGGTGCGTCCCGCGCCGGCGAAGACCGCGGCCCTGCAGCAGACGGAAGGGGCCGCGACTGGGCGGCGTGGAGATCAAGGAGCTCGGCCGCAAGCACGGAATCGATGCGCTCAGACCCACAAGGTCTAGCGTGTCGACGCTGGATGGCCGGCGCCGGCGAACGCGCGCTCAATCATCCGGATCGATTCGACGCTGTCCCATTGCCGGGCGCCCTGAATCCTCGCGACGACACGGCCGCCCGCGTCGACGAGCACCGTGATCGGAATGCTCGAGGCGCCGAGCATGTGCTCCAGCGTCCAACGCGGCCCGGAATCGATGTAGTGACTGACCGTGGCGTTCGAATGCCTGAGCCACTTCAGCGCCTCGTTCCGGTCGTCGTCGGTCGAAATGCCGATCACGACGTACCGACTGCCGGCCTCACTCCACGCCAGGCGTTCAAGCGAAGCCGCTTCGGCGCGACAAGGTCCGCACCAACTTGCCCACACGTTGATGATGAGCGGGCGGCCACGGTAGCTGGAAAGCGATCGCTGCGGACCGTTCAGGCCGGCCATGACTGCGTCCGGCAAGAGCCGACCCACTGCGACGGGCGCAGGAGCATCGGGCGCAGCCGCAATTGCAGGTGTGGTCAGGAGCACCAGTCCGCAGGTGCCGGCTGCGACCGCCCGGCTAATGGCTTTGATCAAGGGCATGAAGCGAAGTATGCCCAACGCGTGGGTTTCCAGGACCGTTCGCAGGGTTGGATTTCAGCTCAATTCCAATTACCGCCTGACCACCGGCCCGGCTGCACTGCCAGCGCACAGCACAACGCCGGCTGCCGTGGCGGCGGCGGCCCCGCCAACGAGCCAGTCCCCGGCACGTCCTCTCACTCGAACACCCTGAGGATGCTCTGGTACTTTTCGATATACCAACGATTCTCATTGTTGTACTTGGGGATCGTAACTGGACGGACGCCAGTCGCTTCCTCCGTCCATAGACACGGGCAGTTCACTTGCATTCCCTGAGGCTGCTCTCCTGGAGGACGCAGGTCTTCAAGTTTCACCCCCATCCTCTTGATGACACCGTAGAGCTTCGCGACATTCCTGGGTCCACCGTTGTAG